>NZ_JBSXOB010000041.1:0-138871 GCF_056857915.1 Marinobacter sp. B-12
GTCATCGTGACGGAAAGGTCGTGAGAGCCTTCGGACAATGGTGCATCTGGAGTGATGGACCAAGTTCCATTGGCAGCTACCGTTCCTATTCCCAGAATAGTGGTTCCATCGGTACCGTATAGCGTGGCCGTCTCGCCCGGATTTCCGCCCGACCCTGTGATAGCTGGCTGAGTATCGTTAGTAATGTTGTCGCCTTGCACACCAGAGTCGGAGGCTGAATCCAGTACAGGCGCATTGCCTGGGGCATCCGGTGCGGTTGTGTCAATCACTACCGTCAAAGGCGCTGAAGCTACCCCTTCAATACCAGCCTCGTCAGTCATGCTCACCGACAGATCGTGAGCTCCCTCGGATAAGGGAGCATCGGGTGTAACTGACCAGGTACCATCAACCGCTATGGTTGCAGTTCCCAGCACGGTCATCCCATCCGTGTCATAAAGTGTGACCGTCTCGCCGGCGGTTGCTCCGGAGCCGCTTAGCACAGGCTGGGTCTCACTGGTCACGTTGTCACCTTTGACACCTGTATCCGAGTCGGCTTCCAGTACCGGTGTTGAGGTGCCCGGTGCATTGGTATCAATCACCAGCCTTAGAGCCGGCGATGGCAGACCTTGGTTGCCAGCGCCGTCCGTCATCGTCACTGATAGATCATGCGAGCCTTCGCTCAATGGCGCATCCGGAGTGACCGACCAGGTGCCGTCGCCTGCTACCATGGCGGTACCAAGCACAGACGTGCCATCGGTATCGTACAACGTGACTGCGTCACCCGGTGTTGCGCCAGATCCAGTGATGGCCGGCCGGGTGTCGTTGGTGATGTTGTCGCCCTCAGTTCCAGAATCGGAGCTTGAGTCAAGAACAGGAGTTGATGGAGCATCCGGTGCCGTAGTGTCGATGACCAGCGACAAAGTAGCCGATGGATCACTTTCGTTGCCGGCCGCGTCCGTCATGGTGACGGATAGGCTGTGAGAACCTTCCGTCAAAGGCGCGTCCGGTGTTACCGACCATGTACCGTTCACAGCAACGATTGACGTACCTATACCGGTAGTGCCATCGGTGTCGTAAAGAGTAACAGTATCACCCGACGTTGCCCCTACCCCTCTTAGCGTAGGTTGTGAGTTGCTGGTCAGACCATCCCCCTCACTTCCTGTATCAGAGAAGCTGTCGAGAATCGGCGTGGCCGTCGTTGCAGGTCGGGAAGGCTGTTCAGGTTCAGGATTAGAGCGGGCGCGACTGCTCGGAGAACTATCACTATTAAAACTGGATGCAGCCAATCCAAGGCTAGCCAACCCGGCAACGCCTGCTAACGTTCCGAGCGCGACACTGCCAAATCCTGCAGCCCCAGTCGAACCGGCCACTAAAGCTCCGGCCGCGCCGTCACCGGTCACAGGGATGAAGTCCATTGGAACGAACCCTGAGCTCTCGGTTGGGTACACGGCGGTATCCCAGATCATTCCGAGATTGTCATCGCTCAGTTGAAGGATGTTGACTTCGGATAGATAAAAATCTTTCAGCACGATCTCGTGGCCATCCACGGAAAGAATTAAATCGGAACCTTCTCTTAAAGCGCTTTGAACATCACCGGGATTGGAATAGAGTTTGACTGTCCCGGGCTCAGACATGGAGATAGTATCGCCATTCGCAACGAGCGCCTTTTCGACAACTTCGGAATTCAAGTTTGTTCTAGTAAAAGAAAGCGCCATTCGCAGAGCCCTCATATTGGCACACACAATTGATTGCGAATTGCAAAAAGAGGGCCAAAATAGTTTTCAAAGGAAATACAAAGGCTTATGAAATTTCGGAGGGGTTTTGAGGCCGGATTGCATTTTGAATTGCATTTTGCAAATCAAAATGGTCGCTGTATTTCAAAATGCGAAACGATAGGTCTAATAAAACCGGGGTATTAGGGTTGAGGAAATTTCAGGAGAGAAAGGCGATAGCAGCTATTTGTTGATAAACCAAATACATTCAGCTTTTAGAATTCAATTCAGTGAACGCCAATACAGGAGGCTGTAAATAAATCTGTGTAACTGCCCACCCCATTACAGGTGGCCGTCCAGGCGGTCACCGAACTCGATAATAAAGCGATTCAGTGCAGGCTTCCAATCTCGGATCGGCATGGTCCATTTCTTTGATGCTTGCTGGATCGCCAGGAACGCCACCTTCAGTGCCGAATCATCACTGGGGAACAGCTTGCGGCGCTTGGTTGCCTTGCGGATAACGCTATTCAGTGACTCAATGGCATTGGTGGTGTAGATCACCTTCCGGATAGCCGGTGGGTAGTCGAACAGCGTTATCAGGTTGTCCCAATGGTTGTACCAGGACCTGGCGATTTGCGGGTACTGGCCGTCCCAGCACTCTGCAAAGTCGTCCAGCGCTGTTCGTGCCTCTTGTTCGGTGGCAGATTTATATATTCGCTTCAGGTCTGCCGTGACAGCCCTGTAGTCCTTCCAGGACACATACCGCAACGAGTTACGAACCATGTGCACGATGCAGAGCTGAACCTTGGTCTGGGGGTATTCCGCCGCAATGGCATCCGGGAATCCCTTGAGACCATCGACACAGGCGATCAGGATGTCCTCCAGACCACGATTCTTCAGCTCGGTGAGTACCGATAGCCAGAACTTCGCGCCTTCGGTCTCGGCAAGCCACAGGCCCAGCAGCTCCTTCTGGCCTTCCATGTTGATGCCCAAAGCCAGGTATAGGGACTTGTTGATCACCCGCTTGTCCTGACGAATTTTCAGAACGATGCAGTCCAGATAAACAATAGGGTAAATCGGATCAACAGGGCGGTTCTGCCACTCGTGAACCTGATCGATCACGCGCTCAGTCACCTTGGAAACGAGTGTTGCCGAGATGTCCGCGTCGTACATCTCTTTGAAGGCGTCCACGATGTCTCGTGTGCTCAATCCCTTGGCGTACAACGCCAGGATCTGATCATCCATTTGGGTCAGCCTGGACTGACCCTTACGGACGAACTGAGGCTCGAAAGAGCCGTCCCGGTCACGGGGTGATTCGATCGGCACTTCACCATGTTGGCCTTTGAGGCGCTTGGCAGAATAGCCATTACGACTGTTGCCGGTACCCCGACCTGCCCGGGCATGCTTCTCATAGCCAAGGTGCTCATCCAGTTCGGCATTCAGTGCGGTTTCAACGGTGAGTTTTACGAGTTGCTGAGTGAGGGCTCCGAGGTCTTTCTCGGACTTGATGTCTTTGGCCAGCTCTGCGGCCATGGCTTTGAGTTTTTCTTGATCCACTTGTGTACCCACGATGGTATCCTTTTGAAAAGATTACTCAGTCGTGGGCAGTTACACAATTTGGTTTACAGGCTCCTCGATCCCGCTAGAAAGTCCCAGAAGAACACACCATCGCGGTGCAGTCCTGTTTAGATCGCCCAGCCCTGGTGCAATATTCGGCTCCAGCGTCTGCTGTGGATTTCGCAACTTGATGATTTAAATTACTAAAAAAGTTCTGGAATGCATTTTGCCTTTAGTAAGGCTCCCGATTCAGGCTCCAACAGGTAACGGCAACGACGCCGCTAGAAGGAAGTGAAGGCGTGGTCCATTCCTGTTTTTCTTCAAAAAGCTCACGCACATTCGCGTCCCTTCAATAGAACCTTCCACAAGAACCTGTTGGCAAACTTTGCATTCTCACAGGCCAGCGTATGCGTGATACTTCTTTCCGATTCTTTTCTTTCGTGGGAAGAATCAAGATACTCCATCTCAGTTGGGTGGCGTTTTTTATTAGCTTTCTGGTGTGGTTTAACCACGCCCCGCTGATGTCATCGATCCGTGAACAGTTCGGGCTTACAGCGTCAGAGGTGAATACGCTGCTGCTGCTCAATGTCGCTTTAACGATCCCCGCGCGAATCCTTATCGGCATGTTAGTGGATGCACTTGGCCACCGCCGTGTGTATAGCCTGGTCCTTGTTGTGTCAGGGCTTCTCTGCATCGCATTCTCACTCTCGACAACCTTTGAACAGCTCGCAGTGACCCGATTCTTGTTGGGCTTTGTTGGTGCGGGATTTGTTGTGGGTATCCGCCTGATAAGTGAATGGTTCCCGGCGAAGGAGCTGGGACTGGCTGAGGGTATCTATGGTGGTTGGGGTAACTTTGGAGCTGCGTTTGCCGGGCTTTCATTGCCGGCACTCGCGCTGTGGTTCGGTGGCGATAACGGATGGCGCTGGGCGGTAGGCACGACCGGCGTTATCGCGATTATCTATGCGGCGGTTTTCTACATCCTGGTTCGCGATACTCCAAAAGGTTCGACCTACTTCAAGCCAAAGCGGGGCGGTGCGATGGAAGTAACCAGCAAGGGAGATTTTGTGCTTTATGTGGTAATGAACCTGCCGCTTTTCTTTGCTTTGGCGTTGATCGTTTGGCAGCTGGGACCCTATAAGCTCGGTATGCTGGGGGCTCCGACAACCTATCTCCTTTATGGCGCGATAGGGGCGATGGCGGCGGTCCAGTTCTTGCGGATTTGGCAAATAAACGGTCACGTCTTTCAAAGGCCTGTGCCGGCGTTTGATCGTTACCCATTCAAACAGGTAGCGCTTCTAAATCTCGTATATATGGCGAGCTTCGGATCGGAACTGGCGGTGGTCTCCATGTTGCCGCTGTATTTCCTGGATACGTTTGATATTTCTCCCATGTTGGCAGGGATGCTCGGCGGGAGTTTTGCTCTGATGAACCTATTTGGTCGCCCTGGCGGTGGCTATCTTGCGGACCGCTATGGTCGGAAACTGATTACGATACTGATGCTGGCCGGTATCGCAGTTGGATACTTCTTCATGGCAAGAATTGATAGCAGTTGGCCTTTGCCATTGGCGGTCGCTCTGGTTGTGCTCTGCTCGATTTTTGTGCAAGGCGGATGTGGCGCAGTGTATGCGTCGGTGCCGTTGGTGAAGCGTCGTCTTACCGGCCAGGTTGCGGGGATGGCAGGTGCCTACGGCAACGTAGGGGGTGTTGTCTTCCTGGTTGTATTGGCTCTGGTGCCCTCAGAGCAGTTCTTCCTGGTGTTGGGGGCAATTGCTCTGGCAATCATGACCCTGGTGATGGTCTTCATGGATGAACCTGATCCGCAAACAAGTGAGGTAATGCCGGATGGTTCAGTCAGGATGATTGACGTAACGTGAGTGGTCGCCTCCAGTTACAGGCTGGCCAATACAGCATCGCCGGCCGTAAAGCCGAGAATCAGGACAGTCTGGGTATTCGGTATCCAGAAGGCGAAGCCCTTGTTCTCAAGGGTGTTGCTGCTGTTATTGCCGATGGGGTGAGTGGTTCCGCCGCGGGCCGTGAGGCGGCGGAGGCCTGCGTAAAAGGATTCCTGCACGACTACTACAGTACGCCGGACTCCTGGGCCGTTGAAACTGCGGCCGGTCGTGTCCTTGGGGCATTGAATCGATGGTTGCACGGTCGTGGTCACGCCGGCCATGCCGATGCCCATGCGATGGTGTGTACTTTTAGCGGTGTCGTCATCAAGAATAATCGAGCCTATATATTTCATGTGGGGGATAGTCGGGTTTGTCTTGTTCGCAACGGTGAACTGGAATGCCTGACCAGGGACCATCATGCCCTGGTAGGCACCGGTAAAGGCGCGCTGACAAAGGCCATGGGCGCTGAGCTGAATGTTGAGATTGATGTATTCCGGACGAGCCTCCAGCCCGGTGATCGTTTGTTACTTACCACTGACGGTGTGCACGGGTATCTCGACTCAGTCGTTATGGCCGGACTTGCAGTGGAGGGTGACGCGGATGAGGTCGCCGGGGCGCTGGTGGACGCAGCCTATTCCGCTGGAAGTCCAGACAACCTGAGTGCTCAGGTACTTAATATTGAGCACCTGCCAGCGGAAGATGTTGAGGCTCATTATGAGCGGCTGACGTCACTGGCATTTCCGCCGGCTTTGGAACCCGGGCAAAGGCTTGACGGTTATCGGATTGTCCGGGAAATCCATGCCAGCCGTCGCACCCAGATTTACCTTGCCAGCCCCGATGTCGGCGGTGAGCCGGTGATTATCAAAACGCCGTCGCCGAATTTTGTGGATGATCCGGCCTATATTGACCGTTTTCTCAACGAGTGCTGGGTGGGACGCCGTGTCAACAGTCCCCATATTGTACGGTTTATTGAACCGCCCCAGAACCGCCGCTGCCTCTACTGTGTCACCGAATATGTTCAGGGGCCGACGCTACGTGAGTGGATGAACGATAATCCGCTGCCAACGCCTGCTGAGGTGCGGAATCTCATTCAGCAGATTGCAGTTGGTTTGCGGGCTTTACACCGTCTTGAAATGGTTCACCAGGATCTCAAGCCAGAAAACGTACTGATTGCCAGGGACGGAACCGTTAAAATCATTGATTTGGGAGCGGTGCGAATTCGTGGGATTGAGGAGATTGATGTGCCGTGGGGACATGATAGCTGTCTGGGAACCGAGAGCTACGCGGCACCGGAGTGTCTTGAGGGTGATCGGGCAACACCCGCCTCTGACCGCTATTCCCTGGCGGTGATTGCCTATGAGCTGTTAACCGGTCATCTTCCCTATGCGAAACCTCCCAGACCCTCCGTCCGTCGCCGTTTGCGCTATCGCAGTATACGCGAATTCAACCCGGACCTACCGGCATGGCTGGATGCCTGCCTGCAACGCTCGGTTTCCTTAAGGCCGGAGTCTCGATACCCTTCGTTGTCGGAGTTTTTGCGGGATCTTGGGCATCCTAACCCGGCGTTGACACCCACCGCATGGCGCCCGCTCGTGGATCGGGTGCCACCGGAAAACTGGCGTTTCATCGCGGTTGTCTCTCTGGTGCTCAACGGTTTACTACTCTGGCTGATCTGGATGAACAGCGTCGCCTAAACGCTATGCCCGCCCCGTCCGCACCGCGATAGATGATATACTCCCCGGGAAACTGGTCTTCAGTTGCCCTGATGGAGAGCGCCATGCCTGCGAACGATCACCTGATTATTTTTGACACAACATTGCGTGACGGTGAGCAAAGCCCCGGCGCAACGATGACAAAAGCGGAGAAACTGCGCATTGCCCGGATTCTTGAGAAGCTGAGGGTTGATGTCATAGAGGCGGGTTTTGCGATCGCCAGCCAAGGTGACTTCGAGGCGGTAAAGTCGATTGCAGAGTCTATCAGGGAATCTACCGTTTGCAGCCTTGCCAGGGCGCTGGACAAGGACATTGACCGTGCCGCGGAGGCCATAAGGGCGGCCGAGCGCGGACGTATCCATACTTTTATTGCGACGTCCCCGATTCACATGCAGTACAAGCTGCAGATGCAGCCTGACGACGTGGTTGAGCAGGCCGTCAGATCCGTTAAGCGTGCCCGCAGTCATGTTGACGACGTTGAATTTTCCTGCGAAGACGCCGGTCGGTCAGAGCTGGATTTCCTGTGCCGTATCATCGAAGCGGCAATCAAGGCCGGAGCAACAACCATCAACATTCCGGATACAGTGGGCTATGCCATTCCGGAACAGTTTGGGGAGACTATCCGTCAGTTGCTGAACCGTGTTCCGAATGCCGACAAAGCCGTTTTCTCTGTTCACTGTCACAACGACCTTGGGCTTGCGGTTGCAAACTCCCTTGCTGCCGTTAGCAGTGGTGCCCGCCAAGTGGAATGCACCATCAACGGGCTCGGTGAGCGCGCCGGGAACGCTTCTCTTGAAGAGCTTGTGATGGCGGTTCGTACCCGTCAGGATCTTTACACCATCGACACCCGGGTAGATGCTCAGCACATTGTGCCTGCCTCTCGACTGGTATCGACCATCACCGGCTTTCCGGTACAGCCTAACAAGGCGATCGTTGGCGCAAACGCCTTTGCCCACGAATCGGGTATCCATCAGGATGGCGTCCTGAAGCATCGGGAAACCTACGAAATCATGCGGGCTCAGGATGTGGGCTGGCACACCAACAGCCTGGTGTTGGGTAAACATTCTGGTCGCAATGCTTTTCGTTCCCGGCTGTTGGAACTCGGCATCCAGTTTGAAACCGAAACTGAGCTTAATGAGGCCTTTACCCGGTTCAAGGCGCTGGCTGATCTCAAGCATGAGATTTTTGATGAAGACCTGCAGGCCATCGCCAGTGATACCCGGCAGAAGGAAGAAGACGGCCGCTATGGGCTTGTTACCATGCAGGTGTGCTCTGAGACCGGTGTCGTCCCCCGTGCTCGCCTTACCCTTTTGGTGGATGGCAGGGAGCACAAGGTAGAGGCAGAAGGCAGCGGGCCCGTTGACGCCACCTTCAAGGCCATTGAGTCCCTGGTAGACTCGGGCTGTAACCTGCAGCTCTATTCCGTGAACAACATTACCAGCGGTACAGATGCCCAGGGAGAAGTAACTGTTCGCCTGGAGCGCGGTGGTCGAATTGTGAACGGTATCGGCGCCGATACCGATATCATTATTGCCTCAGCAAAGGCCTACATTGAGGCCCTGAACCTGATCAGCCGAGGCGGTGTTCGACAGCACCCACAGGGCGCAGATGTCTGAACTGGGTAGGCGAAGGGGGCGAGCACAATGATGATGCCGGAGGCAGAGCGTCAATTTTATCTGGGAAAGGCGGGAATCCATCTCTGGTACGCAAGAAAGGCGTTACCCGGTGCTGCTCCGAGCCCTGAGTTCGCCTTTCCCGAGCACGATGAGTCGGAACTGGAAGCTGCTGCGATTGCACCGCCTCCGGTTCCGACGCGGCCATCTGTTCCTGAGCGTAAGGTTGATGGTGTCGGCAAGGACCGAATCGCCGGCATCCAGGCGTTGATGGCCAATAGCACGCCGGAACCAACTGACGTACCGGTGCCCGAAACAGCTCTGGAAGCGCCGGTTGTCGCTGAGCCGGAGGCACCGGCCGAAGTGTCGTCCGACAAAACGCTGAACGTTGTTGGGGACTTGCCCCGTCAGATTCACGCCCACCTTGGGTTCTGGTTCTCAGAGCGGCTTGTGCTGATCAGTGGTGTATCCGACCAGGCCAGCACGCGGCTTCAAGACACACTGGCCAAAAACATCCTGGCGGCGGTCGGTGAAGCCCGGATTGAGAAAGGGCGCGAGCTTCGCTGGCCGGTGTTTGGAAATCTGCGGGTTCCTGGAAACAGTGCAGACAATTTCCGCGATACTCTTCGTTCCCTGGCCAATGATTTTGGCGCCCGCAAGGTGGTCTTGCTCGGAGTTTTGGCCAACGATTTTCCGTCAGAAAGAGCAGTATTGCTTGACGATGCGCTGGGTGACGCTGCCGTCGATTTCTCCCATACTCTTGCCGAATTGGCTGCGGTGCCTGCTTATAAACGTGAGCTCTGGCAACAGCTGAAATCCACTGTCGGGGGCTGACTTGTGGGGCAGGATCTATACCGCAAGATAGAAAGTGCTGACCTCACGATCCGGGCGTTGCACCAGGAGGATCTGCCTGAAGTCCTCAATATCGAAGCCCAGGGCTACTCCTTCCCCTGGAGCGAGTCCATTTTTTTAGGATGCTTTCGGCCTGATTATCGGCTCTGGGCGCTCGAGTGGCGACAGCGACTCAGTGGATACGCCGTCGTGGCTTATATGGTTGGTGAAGCCCATTTGCTGAATCTGTGCGTGGCACCGGCTAAACAAGGCAATGGCGGAGGACGCCGTTTGCTTCGGCACCTTGTGCTAGAGGCGGCGCGGGATGGCATGAGCCAGGTTTTGCTGGAGGTGCGCGCCAGCAACCGCACAGCAATTGATTTGTACGCGGCAGCAGGGTTTGACGTGATTGGTCGCAGGAAAGGCTACTATCCTGCAGGCCGCGAGCGGGAAGACGCACTGGTCATGGCCTTACCCTTGGGCGGATAGTCCCTCGAAATTCCGCGGTTAGATCGGGCACGCTCTCAACGGATGCGGGTTCGCGTCAGTGCCTTAATATCCCTATAATGACGTCCGTTTTTTCAGTCTCTCCGAACCAGGTTGTTACCAATTATGACCAGCCTTGCCAGCGAAGTATCCCAGCGCCGCACGTTTGCTATTATCTCGCACCCGGATGCGGGTAAAACCACCATTACAGAGAAGGTTCTGCTGTTTGGGCAGGCCATCCAGAAAGCCGGCACGGTCAAGGGAAAGAAGTCTGGGCAGCACGCAAAATCCGACTGGATGGAGATGGAGAAAGAGCGTGGTATTTCCGTCACTACCTCGGTAATGCAGTTCCCGTATGGCGGGCGTCTGGTCAACCTTCTGGATACGCCTGGCCACGAAGATTTCTCGGAAGATACCTACCGCACGTTAACGGCGGTGGATTCGTGTCTGATGGTGATCGACAGCGCCAAGGGTGTTGAGGAACGCACGATCAAGCTGATGGAAGTAACCCGCCTGCGGGACACGCCAATACTGACCTTCATGAATAAGCTGGACCGTGATACGCGTGATCCTGTGGAGTTGATGGATGAGGTTGAGGATGTCCTCAAAATCGCCTGCGCACCGATTACCTGGCCCATCGGTATGGGGAAGAATTTTAAAGGTGTCTATCACCTGACCCGGGACGAAGTGATCCTGTACAAATCCGGTCAGGGTCATGCCATCCAGGAAAAACGAGTGATCCAGGGGCTGGAGAATCCTGAGCTGGACGAGGTCCTGGGAGGCTATGCTGGCGATCTCCGAGACGAGATTGAGCTGGTGAAAGGAGCGTCCCATGAGTTCGACCTGGACGCCTTTCTCGCCGGTGAGCTCACGCCGGTGTTTTTCGGTACGGCGCTGGGCAATTTCGGTGTGGATCACATGCTTGATGGGTTGGTGGAATGGGCTCCAACGCCGCAGCCGCGTCAAACCGATCAGCGATTGGTGGAACCGGAAGAGGATGTTTTTTCGGGGTTCGTGTTCAAGATTCAAGCGAATATGGACCCCCAGCACCGGGACCGTGTGGCTTTTCTGAGGATCGTGTCAGGGCGCTATAATCAGGGCATGAAAGCGCGTCACGTGAGGATCGGCAAGGAGGTTCGTTTTTCCGATGCGCTGACCTTCATGGCAGGCGACCGGGAGCATGCGGGGGAGGCGTTCGCAGGCGATATTATCGGCCTTCACAACCACGGCACCATCCAGCTGGGGGATACCTTCACGGCCGGTGAGGATATGAAATTTACCGGCATCCCCAATTTCGCACCGGAATTGTTCCGTCGTATTCGCCTGAAGGACCCGCTCAAGTCCAAGCAGCTGCAAAAGGGTTTGATCCAGCTTGCGGAAGAAGGCGCGGTACAGGTTTTTCGCCCACTTCGAAACAACGACCTGATCGTGGGAGCGGTGGGTGTCCTGCAGTTTGATGTGGTGGTCAGTCGGCTCAAGAGTGAATATAAGGTAGAGGCTGTGTATGAGCCGATAAATGTCGCAACGGCACGCTGGGTAACGGCCTCTGATGAGCGTAAACTGGATGAGTTCGAGCGCAAGGCTAACGATTTCCTGGCTCTGGACGGCAGCGACCGACTGGCCTACATCGCGCCGACGATGGTCAACCTGCAATTGGCCCAGGAACGCTATCCCGAGGTCAGCTTCCATAAAACACGGGAGCACTAGGAACACTAAATAGTGCTGGAGTGAGTGAATGCGACTCATTGATGCTCATTGCCATTTTGACTTCCCTGAGTTTGATGGGCGTCGCAAGGCAGTGCTTGAGGACGCTCGCAGCGTTGGTCTGTCGCATCTCGTTATTCCCGGCGTTCGGCGGCCCGACTGGAGCAGGGTGAGTCGCATTACGTCGGAATACGACGGGCTCTACTACTGTCTCGGAATCCATCCCTGGTATGTGGCTGAGCATACCGCCGACGACCTATACGCACTGCAAGGTTTGCTCGAGGACCGCCCAGGCCATTGTGTGGCCTTGGGGGAGTGTGGCCTGGATCGGCTCCACGGTGACATGAAAGAACAGTACGCCTGGTTTGAAGGGCAGGTTGATATTGCTGCGCTATTGCATTTGCCGCTGGTTATTCACTCCGTCAAGACCCACGACGAGGTTTATGAGGTGCTGCGGCGCAAGCGCTTTTCAGGGCGGGTATTGGTGCACGGGTTTTCGGGCAGCTATGAGCAGGCGACCAAGCTGATTGATCTTGGCTGCTTCATCGGTGTTGGTGGTGTCATTACCCATCAGCGAGCCCGAAAGACCCGGGATACCATCGCCCGATTGCCCGTTGATGCGCTGATCCTCGAGACGGACGCCCCTGATATGGCGCCAAGGGGTGTCGAAGCTGGGCATAATTCGCCTGTGTTCCTGCCGTCGATACTTGCCGCCCTGGCACGTTTGCGGAATTCGGGGCTCGAAGATCTGGCCCAGTCGTTGCTCTGCAACGTGCAGCGGCTTTACGGTTGGAGCGAAATCGGCGCTTCCGAGCGTTAGCACCCTATAAATGATGGCCACAGGACGACCACGGGTGTTCCGGTGCCTCTCGATTGATGGCTCCACTCTGCGATGTCTATGAGGATACGTGAATAACGAAACATTCCGTTTCAGGGTTGGCTTTCTTTTTGGGTTCGGATATACTTCGCGCCCTGGCTTTTCAAGGCGATGCCATCATCTCAGCCCCGAATGATGTCACTGCCGCATAACATACAGGTAAAGAACCTCCTCCGGATGCCGAGCATTTACCGGTGGTGGTTTTTAACGTTTCTTATATAGCGTTCAAGGCGGAATCAATGAAGACTCTGAGTGCGAAACCAGAAACAGTAACACGTGACTGGTACGTTGTAGACGCAGCCGGCAAGACGCTGGGTCGTCTGTCAACTGAAATCGCCCGTCGTCTGCGGGGCAAGCATAAGCCTGAGTACACCCCTCACGTCGACACTGGTGATTACATTGTGGTTATCAATGCCAGTCAGGTACGGGTTACCGGCAAAAAAGCATTTGACAAGATGTACTACAGTCACACCGGCTTTCCGGGTGGAATCAAGTCCATCAACTTCGAGAAGCTGGTCGACAAGGCTCCTGAGCAAATCATCCAGAAGTCTGTTAAAGGCATGCTTCCGAATGGCCCGCTTGGCCGTGCCATGTTCAAGAAGCTGAAAATTTATGCCGGCGCTGAGCATCCTCATGCAGCCCAGCAGCCCAAAGAACTCGACATTTAACGGAAGGCGGATATGTCTGTAGCACAAAATTACGGTACTGGTCGCCGCAAGACATCCACGGCTCGGGTTTTCATCAAGCCGGGAAGCGGTAACATCTCTATCAACGGTCGATCCATTGAGCAGTTTTTCGGTCGCGAAACTCTGCGGATGATTGTTCGTCAGCCCCTGGTGGTTGCCGAATCCACGGATCGTTTCGATATCAACATCACTGTTAAGGGTGGTGGTATCAGTGGTCAGGCGGGCGCTATTCGTCACGGACTGACTCGTGCCCTGATGGATTACGATGAAACGCTGCGCCCTGCACTGCGCAAAGCGGGTTATGTTACCCGTGACGCTCGTGAAGTGGAGCGTAAGAAAGTTGGTCTGCGGAAGGCGCGTAAGCGTCCTCAGTTCTCCAAGCGTTAAAAGTCGCTGGAGCAGATCCGAAAAAAACCCGGTCCATTGGCCGGGTTTTTTGTTGTCTGTGATAGCAGTTTCGAGCAGACCTGAGACAGGTAATGGCCCGGCTCAAAGCCTTTCCGACTTGTAAGGGCAGGGTAATTTCATTACCATTTGAGCGCTTATAATTTTAGGTTGAGAGAAGTCCTTTTCGATGTGCAGTTTCCCTGTGAGCAGGGCTGTATGTCGCCTGATGGGAGATAACCATAATGAGTAATGGCGACGTGAGCCAAGGCAGGCGCCGGTTTTTGATCGGTGCCACGTCTGTGGTGGGTGGTGTCGGCGTCGTCGGTGCGGCCGTGCCTTTCGTAGCATCCTGGAACCCCAGTGCCAAAGCGGAAGCAGCCGGTGCACCGGTAACCGTCAATGTCAGTAAACTGGAGCCAGGTCAGCAAATGACCGTCAAATGGCGCGGTAAGCCGGTGTGGGTTATTCGCCGCACCGAAGAGATGAACGAAAACATACTCGAGCTGAATGACAAGGTGAAGGATCCCCTTTCCAAGGAAGCGGACCAACCTGCCTACATCGAAGGTGAGCTCCGGGCAATCAAGGACGAGTACGCTGTTCTCGTTGGTATCTGTACCCATCTGGGCTGCTCTCCCCAATTCAGGCCAGAAGTCGCTCCAGCCGATCTAGGGGAAGACTGGCTTGGAGGCTTCTATTGTGCGTGTCACGGCTCCCGTTACGACCTCGCCGGGCGTGTCTATCCGAATATGCCGGCACCCTCGAATCTTCAGGTGCCTCCCTATCGCTATGACGACGAGAACACTCTGACCGTCGGTCTGGATCCTGAGGGGGCCGCATAATGAACAAGTTAGTGAACTGGGTAGACGAACGTCTTCCAATTGTCGATGCGTGGAACAAGCACGTTGGCAAGTATTACGCGCCGAAGAACTTCAACATGTGGTACTTCTTCGGTTCGCTGGCGATGCTGGTGCTGGTGAATCAGCTCGTGACCGGTATATGGCTGACCATGAGCTATAACCCCACAGCGGAAGGTGCGTTCGCGTCAGTTGAATACATCATGCGCGATGTTGAGTGGGGTTGGTTGCTTCGATACCTGCATTCCACTGGCGCTTCTGCATTCTTCGTGGTGGTTTATCTCCACATGTTCCGTGGCTTGATGTACGGATCCTATCAAAAGCCGCGCGAGCTGATCTGGATCTTCGGTATGCTGATTTACCTGGTGCTGATGGCCGAAGCATTTATGGGCTATCTGTTGCCCTGGGGCCAGATGTCCTATTGGGGTGCACAGGTTATCGTAAACCTGTTTGGTGCTATTCCGCTAATTGGTGATGATCTGTCCCTGTGGATCCGCGGTGACTATCTGATTTCCGGTATTACCCTGAACCGTTTCTTTGCATTGCATGTCGTCGCATTGCCAATTGTTCTGCTTGGTTTGGTGGTGCTGCACATTCTTGCTCTGCACGAAGTTGGCTCCAACAACCCTGACGGTATTGATATCAAGAAGAACAAGGACGAAAACGGCATTCCCAAAGATGGTATACCGTTCCATCCCTATTACACGGTGCATGACTTGTTGGGCGTGGGTGTTTTCTTCTTCATCTTCTTTATCGTGGTCTTCTTCTTCCCCGAGATGGGCGGGTTGTTCATTGAAAAGCCGAATTTCGAGCCTGCCAATGCCCTCAAGACGCCCGACCACATAGCGCCGGTATGGTACTTCACACCGTTCTACGCGATGTTACGGGCGGTGACTATCGACCTCTTCGGCCTGGACGCGAAGTTCTGGGGTGTTGTCGTGATGGGCGCTGCTATCGCCATCCTGTTTGTTTTGCCCTGGCTTGACAGAAGTCCGGTGCGCTCGATGCGCTACAAAGGCTGGTTGAGCAAGATCGCTCTGACGATCTTCGCCATCAGTTTCATCATCCTGGGGTATCTCGGCATTGTTCCGGCCACTGAGGGTCGCACAATGGTTGCCCAGATCCTGACAACGCTTTACTTCCTCTATTTTATTCTCATGCCGTTCTACACGCGTATGGAGAAAACAAAGCCAGTTCCAGAGAGGGTGACAGGATGATGAGAAAGCTGATAGTTGGTCTTTTCATAGCGATCCTGCCGGCCCTCGGGCTGGCAGCGGGGGCGTCCGTGCCGCTTGATACCATGGAGCCGGACCATACCAACAAAGCGTCGCTCCAGCGCGGTGCGGCCCTTTTTACCAACTACTGCATGGGGTGTCACTCCATGGAGTATGCGCGGTATAAGCGTGTATCGGATGATCTGGGGATTCCCGCCGAGCTTTACGAGGAAAACCTGATTTTCACCGGTGCAAAAATCGGCGAACTCATGAAAAATTCCATGAGCAAGGAGATGGCTGCGAGCTGGTTCGGTGCTCCGCCACCGGATCTTACGCTGGAGTCGCGTCTTCGTGGTGAAGACTGGATCTATTCTTATCTTCGTGGCTTTTACAAGGATGAAAGTCGTCCGCTGGGTGTGAACAATGTGGTCTTCGAAAACGTTGGTATGCCCCACGTGTTGACTGGCTTGCAGGGCCTGTGTGCGGTTGAGCCGAGAATTGGTGAGGGTGCGAGTGTTGATCCTCTCAGCGGCGATGTTCGCAACGCGGATATTTGCCCGGAATGGGAAACGGAAGGTTCCATGGAGCCGGAGGAATTCAACCGGGCTATGTATGACCTGACCAACTTCATGTCTTACATGGGCGACCCGGTAAAGGTTGAGCGTGAAAGGCTGGGTATGTTCGTACTGATCTTCGTGGCGATTTTCTTTATCTTTGCCTACCTGCTTAATCGCGAGTACTGGAAGGACGTACACTGAGATTTCAGGTATAATTCCTGTCCCTGAGTTCCAGCGGGCAATAGCCGGCCCGCTGGATTTTTGCGTTTTTCAGGATCAATTCGGTTAGTCAAATCGTGAGGTAGTTCTATGGGCGTTGTGACCAAGCGGTCATCAATGACGTTTTTCTCGGACCCGGCCAGTCACTACAGCCACAGAGTCCGCATTGTGCTGGCAGAGAAGGGGGTAACGGTTGACGTTGTGAACGTTGATCCGGATAACCCACCTGGAGAGTTGGCTGACCTGAATCCGTACAATGCCCTGCCGACTCTGGTGGATCGTGATCTTGTGCTCTACGAGCCAAATATCATGATGGAGTATCTGGACGAGCGCTTTCCGCATCCGCCATTGCTGCCGGTTTATCCTGTTGCGCGGGCGAACAGTCGCCTGATGATTCACCGCATCCAGAAAGACTGGTGTGGGTTGGTGGATCAGATTCTGGCTCAACCCAACGCGAAGGCATCGGATGCGGCTCGCAAAGAGCTTCGCGAAAGCTTACTGGCTACGGCGCCGCTATTCGGCGAAATGCCATTTTTCCTGTCGGAAGAGTTCACGATTGTGGACTGCTGCATTGCTCCGATTCTGTGGCGCTTGCCGTCACTGGGCATTGAGCTGAATGAGAAGCAGGCGAAGCCGCTTCAAAAGTACATGGATAGCATATTCAGTCGTGAAGGTTTTAAGGCGAGCCTGTCGGACCTGGAAGAAGATATTCGTAACTGATATGCAGCGCCTGAAACCGGTTCAGGAGAAAGGCAGTGCCTGATAGTAAGATAACGATGACATCAAGCCGTCCCTACCTCGTTCGGGCATTCAACGAGTGGATCCTCGATAACGACTGTACGCCCTATATCGTTGTGGATGCGGGGGTGCAGGGCGTTCAGGTTCCGACTGAGCACGTTGCCAATGGGCAGATTGTGCTCAATATCAGCCCCGGAGCCGTGCGTGGTCTGGTGATTGGTAATGGTGCCCTGGAATTCAGTGCACGTTTTGGCGGTGTGCCGATGCAGGTCTTTATCCCGCTGCAGGCTGTCATGGCGGTATACGCAAAGGAGAACGGTGAGGGTATGGTCTTCGGTAGCGAGCCGGGCTCTCCTGATCCGGAAGGGCCTGGCGGCAAGGATTCCGAAAGTGGCAGTAGCGATAGCGGTCAAGGTGGAGATCGGCCCAGCGGTCGGCCAACGCTCAAGGTCGTGAAATAGCACTGTCTTGAAAGGAAAGCCTCAGGGTGTCTAAAAAGCCAGCTGTTTTTAACAGCTGGCTTTTTTGTTTATCCGCCGAACAGTTTTTCGTCGATCAGTCCGCACAAGGCGTTGATAATCACTAGCAGGATAGGTGTTGCAGCCGTCGGAGAAAGGTTATCCAGGGCTATTTCGTGATCCTCCGGGTGAAGCAGCGAGGTGATGTCGGTTTTTTCCTTGGCGCTCAGTACAACCACATTCATTTCCCTGTCGTGCGCGGCCTGTATTGCCTGGATCAGGTTGGCCTTGTGGCCATCGTCCACAATAACCAGGAGCAGATCGTTGGCTTTGCCAATAGCGCGAACCTGTCTTGAGAAAGTGTCATTGAAGCGGTTGTCGCGACAGATTGCAGAGTAAGTAGTCGCATCAGCTCCCAGATTGATGGCGGGCAGTGCCGGTCGGTCATGCTCAAAACGGTTGAGCAGCGCCGTGCAAAAGTATTGCGTAAGCACGTTGGCGTTGCCGTTGGCGCAGGTAATGATTTTGCCATCAGTCAGTAGCGTGTTGACCAGTGCGTCCGAAGCCCTCTCGATAGCCGGCGCTGTTAGGCTGGCGGCGTGGGCCGTGTGTTCCATATGGTTGGCAAACCACTGGTTTATCTGTTGTTCGGTATCCGTCATAGTCAGACCTGAATGGCGTTTTTTATCCATTGTATCCGGTATTTTTTGCGTTCGCCCGGTGCGATTGCGATTACGTCAATTCTTGCGTTCGCATTCCACAGCCCATGCCTGTGGAGGTAAAACGAAGCGGCGCGGATGATGCGCCTTTGCTTTATGGGGGTGATGGATTCGGCGGCACCGGTCAGGCTGCCGTTTCCGCGGTATCGCACCTCGAAGAAAACCAGCACATCACTGTCCCTGCCGATGAGGTCAATTTCGCCTCCGCGACTGAATACGTTGCGTGCCAGAATAGTGACGCCTCTGGTTTTAAGATAGCGCGCGGCAACACCTTCGGCACGATCCCCGGTGGCTTTTCGTGTTCCTCGGCTGCCATCCATGGCAAAAAGTGTCCTTTCTGTTAATTAGGATTGGAGGGGCTTTCTGTGTCTGTCGTGCCCAACTCTCTCTCTTCAGGTTCCAGCGGTGGCAGTTGTTCTGGCGTTCCTTCACTGAATCGGGCCCAGAGTTGTTCCCGATGAATACTGCCTTTGGGGGTCATGGTCAGCACGCCGGTTTGGCCGTCTATCGTCGCTCCCTCGACCTGTCTCAGCAGTGGCAGTCGTTTGCTCAGATTCCAGGCATCGGCGCCCATGGCGAACAGACGGCCAAGCTGGCCCCGGACATCGGGCATGGCTTCCTTGACGATGTCGCGAAAACGGTTTGTCTTTTCAAGAACCCAGGGCGTGTCGGTAAAGGTGACGCCGTTCAGATCCCGGTCCCGTGACGGGTCCGGATTGCCCTCGTAGACCATGGAGGGTGAGTAAACGGGCAGATCGCCGCCAAAATAGAAGGCGAATAATGGTTTGAACTGCCGTGCGATGGTTGGCTCCGCGACCATAACGATGCCGTCAGCATCCTGGCGCCGCCGTGGCTCGAACTCAACGTCAATGCCGGCAGTGCGTTCAACGTCTATGGCCCGATCGCGGGATACTGTGATGCCAAGAAGGTCGGCGATGACAGCGCGGAGATTGTCCTCGCGGAAGTAGCGCTCAATATCCAGTGCGATGCCTCCGTTTTGCGACAGTTGGTCAAGCAGGGCGTTTTCCAGTCGGTCTCCCCACTCGCCCGTGGGGATCAGTACAAGGATCTGGTCGATGCCCTCTGCGTCAAGGCGATTGGCAATTTGTCTGGCTTCGTCTTCTGCCGACAGCCCGAACTGGTAGAGTCCGTCGGGAGCTGTGGCCTCCTGTGGAAGATAGTTCAGGCCCAGAACCGGCACAGGTAGAGTCGACATGCCGGCGAGTGCTGCCAGGGACTCTTTTTCCAGAGGGCCGACGATCAGATCCTGTTCCTCTTTGGTCAGCTCGTCATAAAGCGAGCGAAAGTCTCGATCCGAGGTATCGATGACTCGAATGCTGATTTCTCCACGCTCCGCCGACTTGTCTCCGTAGTAAGCGGCGAAAAAACCATCGCGGATGGCAGCGCCAGCACTCGATAATGGTCCGCTGAGTGGCAATGCCAGGGTGATTCTTTCGGGCTGGCTCTCTGCGAGGTTTGCAATCAATTGCAGTTCAGCCGGTAAAACTCCGGCGGCGGGGTGGTCAGGCCAGTTGTTCTGCCAACTGCGGATCATTCTTCCCTGTTCGTCCAGATTGATGCCCGGCTGCCGGAGAATGCCAGCCAGTTCAAGCCAGCCCTGGGCTTCATAGCCAACGGCGCGGCTTTGCCTGTCGGCGAGCTGGGTGTCGGAGGTCTGTTTCAGGTTCTTCCAGATGTCGTCATGGACCGATTGTGTATTGGCGTCTGTGTCTGCTCCGGCCAGCAGGATAAGGGTAACCGCCGCCGCGAGGTTGTCCCCTGAAAGCCGATAGTTTTGCTCCTGCAATCTTGCGGCGCGGTTGATCATGTTTCTTTCATAATTAAGGAAATGATCTGGCTCGATGCCGGATACAATGTCCTGAGCCCAATCGCCATCCTCGAGCGCAGTGGCGCTGGCCATGGCCAGCAGAAGCCGTTGGTTTTCCGTGGCCTCCGTGGCAGGGGAGAATTGCTGGCTCTGGAGTACCTTTCTGGCAGCCCGGTGTTCGTTTTGGCCCTGGAATCTGTCCGCCGCTCTCAACAGGTAGGTCTGTGCATTCTGCCGGTTGGTTTCGTTGGCAGCGACTTCAAGGGCTTCTCCGGCGGTTTTGGCAATGTACGATTCAAGGTTCACGCTTGCGCAACCTGCAAACAGCACCGTCGTGGCCAGGAGAATGGTGATGGTTTTCAGGTTCTGGCGGTATTTGGTCATGGCTGGCTCACAATACTCCGGGTTATTACGCTTGTGGCGCCGGGTAATCGGCGGCATCATGCCGGGAGCCCTGGTGCCCGCCGGGCTTCCCATTAATGGTTTGATTTATCAGGCCGCAAGTTTAACAGCTCCCGCGTGAATTCACATGACGTTGGTGTCATGCGCAGGGAGCAAAGAGAGGGATGTGTGAACTCAGAAAGCGAGCCGCCGGAACAGGCAGGCACCCTGTATATCGTTGCTACACCGATTGGCAACCTGGACGATATGTCTCCCAGGGCCGCGGCTGTTTTGTCGCGGGTTGCAGTGATTGCCGCCGAGGATACCCGGCACAGTGGCCGTCTATTGCAGCATTTGGGCATCAGCAAGCCAATGATGGCCTTGCACGAACACAATGAGCGGGACAGGGCTGGCCAGGTACTGGGCAAGCTTGCGGCCTGCCAGGACGTGGCTCTGATTTCCGATGCGGGGACGCCGCTGATCTCTGATCCAGGCTTTGTGTTGGTAAGGGAGGCTCGGGCTCGGGGTTATCGGGTTACTCCGGTGCCTGGTGCCTGTGCGCTGATTTCGGCGCTGAGCGCGGCAGGGTTGCCGACGGATCGGTTTCTGTTCGAGGGTTTTCTGCCCTCCAAGTCCGGAGCGCGCAGGGCTGCCCTGGATCGCCTGGGGAGGGAATCCGCCACTTTGGTGTTCTACGAGTCGCCCCATCGTATTGTCGACACGGTGGGGGATATCGCGGAGGTGATGGGGGCAGAGCGAGAGCTCGTGCTGGCCCGGGAGTTGACCAAAACGTTCGAGACTTTCTATGCGGGGGCGGCGGCCCATGTCAGGCAAAGTCTGGAGGCGGATCCCCATGGCAGTCGTGGCGAATTCGTGGTGATGGTGCGTGGTGCTAGCGCAGAGGAGTTGTCGGTAGGGGCGGCAGAGGCGGATCGGGTGTTGGCGTTGCTGCTGACAGAGTTGCCGGTGAAAAAGGCGGCGAAACTGGCCTCGGAGTTAACCGGATTCTCCAAGAATGAACTGTATCAGCGAGCGTTGTCTCTGAAGACCTGATCTCAGGCAGTCGCTGGTTCGCGGTTTTTCTTGCCTGTCGCTGCAGGCTGGAGTATGGTCTCGCCCGAGCTCGCCAGACAGTCGCCGCCGGTTTTACCGGGGGAGGAAAGTCCGGGCTCCACAGGGCAAGGTGCCAGGTAACGCCTGGGCGGCGCGAGCCGACGGAAAGTGCAACAGAAAGTATACCGCCTAAGTGGCCGTGGCATGTTCGCGGGCACCGGTAAGGGTGAAACGGTGCGGTAAGAGCGCACCGCGTGACTGGCAACAGCTCACGGCGATGGTAAACCCCACCTGGAGCAAGACCAAATAGGAATCCTATGGCGCGGCCCGCGCTGGATTCGGGTAGGTCGCTTGAGGCCTGCGGTGACGCAGGCCCTAGATGAATGACTGTCCCAGACAGAACCCGGCTTACCGGCGAGCTCATTTTTATTTCTCCGCTTGATGTGACATTTGTCATTCTCACCAGCAAACTTTTATAGCCAAAAAATCTTAGAGTTCACTTGCCATCTTTAGAACTGACTGCAGGTGATTGATTTTTAGGTTTTTCTTTTCCGTAATCTCCAGCTTTTGACCAATCTTGTTCTGTAACCTCTTGTCGTAAAAGGAACTTTTCCGGGTGTGGCGCTGTTCGCGGCGCTTGCATTGTGTTTTGCGTGTTTCTATAGTGTGCACAAGTGGGAAAAAGTGGTTTCTAGTGGTTATTTGTGGTTTCTGAACCCCGGAATTGGTGCTAATGAGCAATTTTCTTGGCAGTCATGCCATCAATATGGATGCGAAGGGTCGCTTGGCGATCCCCGCCAGGGTGCGCGAAGAGCTCGCGCATGCCTGCAGTGGTCGCATTGTATTGACGGCCAATGCCGATGAAGAGCGCTGTTTGCTGATGTATCCGGAACCGCAGTGGGAGGCATTAAGGCCACAAATTGAAGCGCTTCCCAATATGAATAAGGCTGCCCGCAGGTTGCAGCGACTGCTGCTGGGCCATGCCACGCCTTTGGAGCTGGACTCGGCGGGGCGCATCCTTGTGCCACCCACGTTGCGCAGTTATGCGCGCCTGGAGAAGAAATTGATGCTGATTGGTCAGGGCAAGAAGTTGGAGTTGTGGAGCGAAGAGCGCTGGTTTGCTTGGCTTGACGAGTCATCGGATGAAGACGAAATGCCGCCGGAGATGGAGGCGTTGTCGCTATGACAACCGGCCGCGGGCATGAGCCTGCCGGTCAGTACCGGCATCGTTCCGTGCTCCTGGACTCGGCGGTGGACTTGTTGGTCAACGATCCAGATGGCGTTTATGTCGATGGCACCTTTGGGCGCGGAGGTCACAGCCGGCTGATTCTGGGGCGGCTCGGGCAGGGCGGAAAGGTTCTGGGCATCGACAAGGATCCGGACGCAATTCAGGTGGCCCGTGACCTGTCGGCGAGCGATGCTCGGTTTCAGCCATTTCACGGCTCGTTTGCGGAACTGGGCGCTGCCGCTGAAGCCCAGGGGTGGATGAAGGTTAATGGTGTTTTGCTGGATCTTGGTGTTTCATCCCCGCAGCTGGACGATGCCGCCAGGGGGTTCAGCTTTATGCGCGATGGGCCGCTGGATATGAGAATGGACCCCGGGCAGGCGCCAAGTGCGGCGCAATGGTTGGCCGAGGCGGACGAAAAAGACATCGCGAACGTGATCTGGCGATACGGCGAGGAGAAGTTCTCCCGCCGTATCGCTCGTCTTGTTGTGGAGCGACGCAAGGAGGCGCCTCTGGAAACCACACGCCAACTGGCGTCGTTGGTCAGTGAGGCGGTGCCGAAAAAAGAAAAGCACAAACATCCGGCCACCCGGACGTTCCAGGCCATACGGATTTTTATCAATCGGGAGCTGGAAGATCTGGAGCTTGGGCTCAATGCCGCTGTTGAAAAGCTGATGCCCGGGGGAAGGCTGGTGGTTATCAGCTTCCATTCGTTGGAGGACCGGCTGGTCAAACGCTTCATGCGGGACTTGGCGCGCGGTCCGAGATTGCCAAAAGGCGTGCCGGTAACGGCGGAGCAGGAAGCATCTGCGTTTCGGTTGATCGGCAAGGCGAACAAGGCGGATACAGAAGAAGTGAGCGACAACGTGCGGGCGAGGAGCGCGGTTATGCGTGTACTTGAACGGATACCGGAACAACACAAGTCAGGGAGCGCGTAATCATGGGCGCGGTAGCGATTGAAAAGCCAACAAAAACAGCGCGACTGAACAGCAAGCGTGTCAGGGACGGTGTCGCCACTGCGGTCAGGTTGTCGCACCAGGTCTTTGCCGCACTTCAGCAGAAGCGCGTGTTGATTACTGTGGGCTTGGTGATGTTGTTGATTGTGTCCTCGTTGGGCGTTGTTGTCAGTGCCCATGAGAACCGTGAATTGTTCAACTCCTTGTCTCAGCTGCAGGAGCAGCGTGACAACTACCAGCGTGAATGGAGTCAGTTGTTGCTGGAGCAGAGTGCTTTGAGTGCCCACGGACGGGTAGAGCAACTGGCCTCCGAGCGTTTCGGAATGGTCGTGCCGGGCAAGCAGGACATCGTTCTGGTGCCGTTGATGGCGCCGCTCGTCGGGTCGCGTTAAGCGAACACAACAAACCGTAAGGTGAAGACAGTGTCGGACCAGGGAAAAACAGCAACATGGGGCCAGCGACTGGCTGCCGGGCTTGGGGCCTGGCGGTACGGCACCGTGTTGGGCGTTTTTCTGTTGGTTGTCGGTGCCCTTGCCTGGCGGTTGGTGGATCTGCATGTGGTGGACAACGAGTTCCTGCGTAAGCAGGGCGACGTGCGGACCATTCGGGTGGAGACCATCGATGCTCATCGTGGTGTGGTGACGGACCGGCACGGCGAATCACTGGCGGTGAGCACACCGGTCCAGACCATCTGGGCGAATCCGTCCGAAATCGACGCCGATGAACCGCGACTGACGAATGTCGCACGCCTGTTGGGCCTCCAGGAGGCCAGGCTGCGGGAGCGGCTGCGTAAGTATTCAGGCCGCGAGTTTATCTACCTGCGCCGTAAGCTTCAGCCAGAAATTGCTCGGCAGGTGCTGGCAATGGGTATTCCGGGCGTGTACAGCCGCCAGGAATACCGTCGTTACTATCCCGCTGGAGAGGTGACGGCTCATGTGGTCGGGTTTACGAACATCGATGAAAGCGGTCAGGAAGGTATTGAGTTGGCCTACAACCAGTGGCTGAGTGGTGAAAGCGGTCGCAAGCGGGTGCTCAAGGACAACCGTGGCCGTGTGATCAAGGATCTGACGTTGATCCGCGACGCGAAGCCTGGTCGCAACCTGGAACTCAGCATTGATTTGCGGCTCCAGTATCTGGCTTATCGGGAGCTGAAAGCCGTTGTCGGCGCCCACGAGGCCAGGGGTGGCACTCTGGTGATGCTGGACGTGGACACCGGCGAGGTGTTGGCCATGGTGAATCAGGGCTCCTACAACCCCAACGACCGCAGTCAGCTGAGCCCTGACCGTCTACGGAACAAGGCCATTACCGATCTGTTTGAACCGGGGTCCACAATGAAGCCTGTTTCCATGGCAGCAGCGCTCGAATCGGGAAAATTCAAGGCATCCAGCACCATTGACACAGCGCCGGGGTACCGGCGCTTCGGCCGTTTCACGATCCGTGATCATCGGAATTATGGGGTGATCAGCCTGACTGACGTGATTGCGAAATCGAGTAACGTTGGCATCAGCAAGATTGCCACTGAATTGGGGGGCGACACTATCCGGGATCTGTATGCCCGTCTGGGGCTGGGTCAGCCAACCGGTATCGGGTTCCCTGGTGAAGCCGTTGGCGTGCTGCCTGCACCTCCAAAGTGGCGCCCTGTCGAAGAGGCAACCCTGTCCTATGGCTATGGCATGAGCGTCAACGCGCTTCAACTGGCGCAGGCATATATGGTCCTGGCCAATGGCGGCATCCGCTACCCGCTGAGTCTGTTGAAAGCTGATGAAAAACCCGTTGGGGAACGAGTTCTTTCCGAAGAAGTCTCATTCCAGATCAGGGGTATGTTGCGAGAAGTGGTCGAGAACGGTACCGGAAAGCGGGCTCAGCCGGGGTTCTATTCCGCCGGTGGTAAAACCGGCACGGTACACCTGGTTGGTAAGAATGGATATGAGGACAGCCAGTACAAGGCGATATTTGCCGGTATGGCTCCTATCGACAATCCGAGGATAGTCACAGTCGTGGCTGTCGATGCCCCCCAGTCCGGCGAATACTACGGTGGCGAAGTGGCTGCGCCCGTATTCGCCCGGGTGATGGGTGATGCATTGCGGCTGCTGAACGTAAAGCCGGAACTGGAGCTGGGCGACGCAAAAGCGCCGCGTCGGGCATCCGGGGAGCGGGGTTAGGGTTATGTGTATTACATCACTCAGCACATTGTTGCAGGGAATCGCACCGGTACCGTCGGTGTTTGATGTCACAATCCACGGCCTGAAGACCGACAGCCGTGACGTCAGGGCGGGCGATGCGTTCGTTGCCCTGGCCGGTGCCCGAACGCCCGCCGACCACTACATCGAACAGGCGATCGGTGCGGGTGCCACCGTCATCCTGTTGGAGTCAGCGCAGCCGGATGAATGTTACGAGCATGAAGGTGTTCTTATCGTTCCAGTGACGGCGTTGCGCGCTCATCTCGGGAAGATTGCGGATCGATTTTTCGAGCATCCCTCTCAGCGATTGCGCCTGATTGGCGTGACTGGAACAAACGGCAAAACCTCGGTAAGCCACTACATCGCGACATTGCTGCAGGAGACCGGCACCCCTTGCGGCGTTGTCGGCACCCTCGGTTATGGGATGCCCGGTGCGCTGCAGGAAGGTGCGCACACCACGCCAGATGTGGTGCAGATAAATCGCGTGCTGTCGAACATCATCGCGCAAGGTGGACGCGCGGCGGCGATGGAAGTCTCATCACATGCGCTGGAGCAGGGGCGGGTCGATAACCTGACCATGGCCGGTGCGGTGTTTACCAACCTTACCCGGGATCACCTGGACTACCACGGTTCCATGGACGCATACGGGGCGGCGAAGGCCCGTCTTTTTCATCGTGAGGAGCTGCATTTCGCAGTTATTAATTTCGATGATCCGTTTGGAAGGCAGCTCTATGAGACGCTTGATGGCAAATGCGACCGTGTCCGTTACAGCTTGCATGAGGCCCAGACCGAGCTCTGGCTGACGGAATTCGCACCGTCCATTGATGGCTTCAGCGCCAGTGTGGACGGGCTTTGGGGCAGGTTTAACGTGTCCGCCCGGGTTTTGGGTAGCTTTAACGTCAGCAATATTCTGGCAGCCATGGCAGCCGTGCTCAGCCTGGGTGTGCCGGTAGAGAGGGTTCAGCAGGCGGTTGAGCGGTTGTCGCCCCCGCCGGGACGGCT
The DNA here is from genome assembly GCF_056857915.1 of Marinobacter sp. B-12. Lineage (NCBI taxonomy): Bacteria > Pseudomonadati > Pseudomonadota > Gammaproteobacteria > Pseudomonadales > Marinobacteraceae > Marinobacter > Marinobacter sp. B-12. Next base: position 26,824 of record NZ_JBSXOB010000041.1, read on the forward strand.
GGAGCCCTTCGCCGGCAGTAACGATGTGCGCGTTGTTGTGGATTACGCCCATACCCCGGACGCCCTGAACAGCGCGCTTGCCGCCTTGCGTCCCCATGTTGGCGGGCGGCTTTTCTGTGTATTCGGCTGTGGCGGCGACCGCGACACTGGTAAGCGGCCAGAGATGGCCCGGGAAGCGGAAAGAGGGGCTGATGTCGTGATTGTGACGGACGACAATCCGCGCAGTGAAGACCCGGATGCCATTACCTCCGACATCGTCGCCGGGTTTGAACGTCCGGAACAGGTTGCGGTTATCCATGATCGTGCTGAGGCGATTCGCCAGGCCATTCACTCCGCCATGGCGGGGGACATTGTGCTGATTGCCGGAAAAGGCCACGAGGCATGGCAGGAAGTGGCAGGCCAGAGGTTTCCTTTCAGCGACGCTGAACAGGTTCGGCATGCGCTGTCGCTGAATGGGGGTGTCGCATGATGCGGCCATTCGCGCTGGCCGATGCCGTCAACTGGCTTGGTGGCACTGTGGCTGTGGGTGATCTGAACGGCCTGATGGTTCGGGGTGTCTCGACCGACACGCGCCAAATCGCCAGTGGAGACGTGTTCGTGGCGCTTCGGGGCGAGAACTTCGACGGGCATGATTATCTGGCTGTGGCCGAGCAGGCTGGAGCCGTGGCTGCTGTTGTAGACAAGGCAGACCCGAGCCTGGGGCTTCCGCAGATTCGGGTTTCGGACACGATAGACGCTTTGGCTCAACTGGCACTGGCCAACCGCAATGCCAGCACCGCGCGTTTTGTGGCGATCACGGGTAGCAGTGGCAAGACCACAGTGCGCGAAATGGTGGCCGCCATTCTCTCCCAGGTGGGCAATACCCTTGCCACCGAGGGCAACCTCAATAACCACATTGGTGTTCCCCTGACGCTGTTCAGGCTGTCACCGGAACACCAACTGGGTGCGATAGAGCTCGGCGCCAGTGGCCTGGGGGAAATAGCCCACACCGTCAACATTGTTCGGCCGGAAGTGGTCATCCTCACCAACGCCGGGCAGGCGCACCTGGAAGGGTTTGGTGGTTATGACAATGTGGTGCGTGCAAAGGGTGAAATCATTGATGGCGCGCCGGAAACCGGTCTTGTGGTCCTGAACAGCGATGACCCGGCCTTTGATCTATGGCGGCAGAGGGCTGGCCAGCGTCGGGTCGCAGGTATCAGTGGCCGGGCAAGTGAAGGGGCCGATTACGTCCCCAACGATATCCGCAGCGATGGTGATGTCCGGATGTTTCGCGCACAGGGGCCGGACGGCTGGTCCTGTGACGTCAGGCTTTCCCTGCAGGGCGAGCACAATATCACCAATGCATTGCTGGCGATCGCCGCTGCTCGCGAGCTGGGTGCAGATAATGAGGCGATAAAGGCGGGGCTGGCGGCTCTGAAACCGGTAAAGGGGCGCCTGCAAATGATGGCGCTGACACCAAAACTGACCGTCATCGACGATAGCTATAACGCCAACCCAGCCTCCATGAAAGCTGCTTTGGATGTGCTGGCTGCGCGACCAGCCAGTCGTGTGGCTGTGTTGGGGGCGATGGCTGAGTTAGGGCAGGACAGCCTTGCGCTGCACCGGGAGATTGGTGAATTCGCCAGGGCGAGGGGCATCGAGAGACTGATTGCCGTGGGTGCTGGCTGTGAAGGATATGTTGAGGGTTTCGGAGACGCCGCTGAGGTGTGTGCGAGCCATGACGACGCAGTGCGTCGTCTGTTCGAGGGGCCTGCCGATTCGCAGACGGTACTGGTCAAGGGTTCTCGCAGTTCCGCCATGGATCGTGTGGTGGAGGGAATACAAGAAAAGGTGGGTAACGCATGCTGCTCTGGCTGACAGAGGCTCTTTCACAGTACTTTTCCGCGCTGACGGTTTTCCAGTACCTGACCGTCAGGGGGATCTTCGGGGTGTTGACGGCCCTGTTGATTTCCCTGCTGATCGGCCCGGTGATGATTCGCAAACTCAGCCAGTACCAGATCGGGCAGGCGGTTCGTGATGACGGCCCACAAACGCATCTGAGCAAAGCCGGCACGCCGACCATGGGTGGCGCGCTGATTCTGGTGGCTGTCGGGATCAGCTCATTGCTGTGGGCGGATCTGAGCAATCGGTATGTCTGGGTGGCGATTCTGGTCACCCTTTTGTTCGGTGCGATTGGCTGGGTGGACGACTATCGCAAAGTGGTGGAGCGCAATCCCAGGGGGCTGCCTGCTCGCTGGAAATATTTCTGGCAGTCAGTGATCGGTGCGACGGCGGCGATAGCGCTGTTCATGAGTTCCGCGTTGCCTCAGGAAACGTCGCTCTACGTACCATTTTTCAAGAACGTATCGCTGACCCTGGGGCCGGTGCTGTTCATCCTGTTGAGCTACTTCGTGATTGTGGGTAGCAGCAACGCGGTGAACCTGACCGATGGCCTCGACGGGCTCGCCATTATGCCGACGGTGATGGTGGCAGCGGCCCTGGGCATCTTTGCTTACGTATCTGGTCACGCTCAGTTCGCCGATTACCTGCTGATTCCTCATTTGCCGGGCACCGGGGAGTTGATTGTGTTCTGTGGTGCGCTGGTGGGTGCCGGGCTGGGATTTCTGTGGTTCAACACCTATCCCGCCCAGGTGTTCATGGGCGACGTGGGCGCTCTGGCGCTTGGCGCCGCGCTGGGTGTCGTTGCGGTGATCGTACGGCAGGAAATCGTATTGTTCATCATGGGCGGCGTGTTCGTCATGGAAACCGTCTCCGTGATTCTTCAGGTGGCGTCCTTCCGGCTTACCGGCCGGCGGATATTCCGCATGGCGCCGCTGCATCATCATTTTGAACTGAAAGGCTGGCCGGAGCCGCGCGTTATCGTGCGCTTCTGGGTTGTCACTGTCGTGTTAGTACTGGTTGGCCTGGCCAGCCTGAAACTGAGATAGGGAAGCAAAGCACCATGAGTGTCATCGTTTCAGATCGTCGAACGCTGGTTGTGGGGCTCGGTAAAACCGGGCTCTCCTGCGTGCGCTATCTGTGCGAAAACGGCCGGGATGTTGCCGTGGCTGATAGCCGCCTGTCGCCGCCAGGCCTGGATGAACTCAGGTCCGAATGGCCGGACCTGCCCGTGTACCTGGGTGAGTTCGATGCCGACCTGTTTGCAGGCTTTAACGAACTGGTGGTCAGCCCCGGGATCAGTGTTGCCGAACCGGCTATTCGGGGGGCGGCCGATAAAGGGGCTGTCATTCGCGGTGACATTGACCTGTTTTCCGAAGTAGCGGACGCGCCGATCATCGCCATCACCGGTTCCAATGGCAAAACCACGGTGACCACGCTGGTCGGAGAGATGGCCAGGGCTGCTGGCCGCCGCGTGGAAGTCGGCGGCAATATCGGCACTCCGGCGCTGGAGCTGCTTGGTCGGGGTGCGGACCTTTATGTTCTGGAATTATCGAGCTTTCAGCTCGAAACCACCCGGGAACTGAATGCCCTGGCGGCCACGGTGCTGAACGTCAGCGACGATCACATGGATCGCTATCCGGACAAGATGGCCTATTTCCAGGCCAAACAACGAATTTTCAACGGCTGCCAGAACGCCGTGGTCAACTTGGACGATGCCCTGAGCACGCCCATGGCGAGGGATAGCCTCCGGTTCCTGTGTTTCGGTTTTCACCGTGTCAACCCGGATACGTTCAGTACCCGCGACGACGATGAAGGCACCTGGATTACCTTCGGCTTTGATAATCTGCTGTTGGCCGAGGAATTGGGCCTGATGGGCCAGCACAATATCAGCAATGTGATGGCAGCACTGGCGCTCGGACACGCTGCCGGGTTACCGATGGACCTGATGCTGGAAACTGCCAGGCGTTTCAAGGGGCTGCCGCATCGGTGTGAATTCATTCGACGCGTGAGTGATGTCGATTACATCAATGACTCCAAGGGCACCAATGTGGGAGCGACGGCCGCCGCCATTGAAAGCCTGGTGCCAGCGAATGGGAAGATCGTGCTGATTGCCGGTGGTGAAGGCAAGGGCGCCGATTTTTCCTTGCTCGCTGAACCCGTGTCAACTCATTGTCGGGCGGTTGTTCTGATCGGCGCTGATGCCGGAATCATCGCCACCGCCTTGGGTCATCGGGTTGAGACGGTCAACGCCGCTGACATCGCGGACGCTGTCCATACGGCAAAAAAACTGGCCCAACCGGGTGATCGGGTACTGTTATCACCTGCCTGCGCCAGTTTCGACATGTTCCGTGACTACGGGGATCGTGGCGATCGTTTCCGTCAACAGGTGGAGGGGCTGTGATGCACGCTGACCTGTCCCTCACCAGCCATCACGGCCTGTTCCGTGACCTGCGCCCGCTGCCACTACTGATCATCAGTTCCGCTGCGTTGCTGGTCATGGGCGTTGTGATGATTTCTTCCGCCTCCATGGACATGGCGGCGGAAACCATGGGCAACAGTTACCACTATGTGATCCGTCAGCTTATTTTTGCCGGCATCGGCTGCGTGCTTGCGCTGATTGCCGTCAACGTACCGATCTCGTGGTGGGAGCGCAGCGGGTGGCTGTTGCTCGGGGTCGGTTTGTTGTCCCTGCTGCTGGTACTGACGCCGCTCGGGCGTACGGTGAATGGCTCCACCCGCTGGATATCTTTTGGTTTGTTCAATGTCCAGGTGTCGGAAATTGCCAAGCTTTGCCTGATTGCCTACCTGGCCGGCTACGTCGTGCGTCGTCGGGATGAGTTGCTGAACACCTGGCCTGGATTCCTCAAGCCATTGGGCGTGCTTGGTATTGCCTCGGTGCTACTGGTTATCGAGCCGGATTTTGGCGCCACGGTGGTCCTGGTTGCTGCATCAGCTGGCATGATTTTCCTGAGTGGCGTACGGCTTAGCCGGTTTATGCCGCTGATTGGCGTGTTGGTGGTGATGGGCTCCGTGCTGGTATTCACTCAGCCATACCGATTGAAGCGGGTTGTGAGTTACCTCGACCCCTGGAAAGACCAGTTTGATACCGGCTACCAGCTAACCCAGTCGCTGATTGCGTTCGGTCGTGGTGACTGGGCGGGTACCGGGTTGGGGAATTCGGTACAGAAACTCTTCTATCTGCCGGAGGCCCACACCGACTTTATCTTCGCGATTATTGCTGAAGAATTCGGGTTGTTGGGGTCGCTGATGGTTCTGGGCCTGTTCACCGTGTTGGTGGTGACCGGATTTGTGATTGCGAGAAGGGCCGAGAAAGCGGGCATGCCATTCGCTGCGTGTTTCTCCTATGGCATTACTTTGTTGATTGGCTTGCAGGCCGGTATCAACATGGCGGTCAGTACGGGCCTTCTGCCGACCAAGGGGCTGACCTTGCCGCTTGTGAGCTATGGCGGTTCCAGCCTGATGATTACCGCTGTCTGTATTGGCGTGCTGGCCCGGGTGGAGATGGAACGGCTGGACCGCGAGAAGCGGGCCAGCGAGAAGACCCGTAAACCAGCGGCCAGGGGAGGTGCGATTTATGACTGATAAACGGCGCTTTCTGATCATGGCTGGTGGCACCGGTGGCCATGTTTTCCCTGCCCTGGCAACGGCGAGACAGCTGCAGGACAAAGGTCATGAGGTTTTCTGGCTGGGTTCTCGTGGTGGCATGGAGCAGCGACTGATCGGCGAAACCGACATACCGCTGTCGCTGATCCAGGTCTCCGGGCTGAGGGGCAAGGGTCGCCTGGCTTTACTGATGGCGCCGTTCCGGCTGATGCGCGCTCTTGGCCAGGCCTTTACCATCGTTCGCACCATCCGCCCACATTGCGTCATCGGAATGGGCGGCTTTGTGGCTGGTCCCGGCGGCCTGTCCGCCTGGCTGAACCGGGTGCCGCTGGTGATCCACGAACAGAACGCGATTGCCGGAATGACCAATCGCATTCTGGTGCGCTTCGCCCATACCGTGTTGGAGGCTTTCCCCGGGAGCTTCGGCACGGCTGTAGTAACCCGCTGTACCGGCAACCCGGTCAGGCAGGACCTGGCCGAACTTGCCGAGCCCGATCAGCGGATGTCCGGCCGGGCGGGTGCGCTGCGGTTACTGGTGGTGGGTGGCAGCCTTGGTGCCCAGGTGTTCAATCGCACGCTGCCGGCGGCACTGGCTCAGATGCCGGAAGCCGAGCGGCCGACGGTGCGCCACCAGTGTGGCGAGAAGAATATCGAGGAAGCCGGTGATGCCTACCGTGACCACGGCGTGGAAGCATCGGTTGAGCCGTTTATCAAAGACATGGCAGAGGCCTACGGCTGGGCCGACATTGTGCTCTGCAGGTCTGGTGCGCTCACCGTTTCGGAGTTGTGTGTTGCTGGCGTAGGCGCCGTGCTGGTGCCGTTCCCCCATGCCGTGGACGACCACCAGACCCGGAACGCACAGCAAATGGTTAACGCGAAAGGCGCCATCCTGATCCCACAGCCAAAGCTGTCGGCCGATCTGCTGGCGGAAACCCTGACCGATCTCGGCAAGGATCGCCGCCGGATTTTGGACATGGCGAAGGCCGCGAAGACGCTGGCTCGCCCCGATGCAACGGAGAGAGTCGTGAATTACTGTTTGGAGGCCGCAAATGGCTGAATCCACAAACCCCCCGCTGGTCTATCAGGTGCCCGAGATGCGCCGCATCCGCAATATTCATTTTGTGGGGATTGGCGGTGCCGGCATGAGCGGTATTGCCGAGGTGCTTAAGAACCAGGGCTACGATGTGTCCGGCTCTGACATTCGTGAGAGCGCTGTTACCGACCGGCTTACCAGCATGGGTGTTGAGGTGTTCATCGGGCATCGTGAGGAGAACAGTGCCAGTGCTGACGTGGTTGTCGTGTCGTCTGCGGTAACGGGTGATAACCCAGAGGTATCGGCGGCTCGTAGTCGACGGGTGCCGATCGTGCCTCGTGCAGAAATGCTGGCGGAAATCATGCGCTATCGCCATGGCATTGCCGTGGCTGGCACTCACGGCAAAACAACCACCACCAGTCTGCTTGCATCGGTTTTGGGAGAGGCTGGCCTGGATCCCACGTTTGTGATTGGTGGCAAACTCAATAGTGCCGGAACCAATGCGCAGCTTGGTGGTTCCCGCTATCTGGTAGCCGAAGCCGATGAGAGCGATGCCTCCTTCCTGCACCTGACGCCGGTGATCTCAGTCGTGACCAACATTGAAGCCGACCATATGGACACCTATGGCGGCGATGTTGAGCGCCTGAAACAGACATTTGTGGACTTCCTCCACAACCTGCCATTTTACGGCGTTGCGGTGATGTGTGTGGATGACGGCTTCGTGCAGGAAATCATCCCAAGGATCTCCCGCGCCATTATCACCTATGGCATCGATAATCCGGACGCCGACTACCGGGCCGAGAACATTGAATCCGACGGCCTGCGGACACGGTTTGTGGTTCGTCGCCCGGGTGGCCGCAGTGACCTGGACGTTGAACTGAAAATGCCGGGCCGCCACAACGTACTCAATGCCCTGGCGGCCATTGCCGTGGCCACCGACGAGGGCGTGGACGATGTCGCCATCTGTCGGGGGCTTGCAGGCTTTGCCGGAGTGGGTCGTCGGTTCCAGGTCTACGGCGATTACGCCACCCGCAAGGGCACTGTCACCCTGATCGATGACTATGGTCACCACCCCACGGAAGTGGAGGCCGTTATCCGAGCCGCCCGTGATGCCTGGCCCGATCGCCGGTTGGTCATGCTTTATCAGCCTCACCGCTACACCCGTACCCGGGATCTCTATGAGGATTTCGTCAGGGTACTTTCGGACGTGGACGGGCTGTTGCTGATGGACGTGTATTCAGCGGGTGAGCCAGCGATACCGGGTGCGGATGGCCGTGCGTTGTGTCGCAGCCTGCGGCAGCGAGGCAGTGTGGAGCCGCTGTTTGTGGAAGAAAACGGAGAGATCGAAGCCCTGCTTGCCAACACGTTACAAGACGGTGATCTGCTGATTACACAGGGCGCGGGTGATATAGGCGGAGTGGCTGCGCGACTGGCAGCCGCGGGAGTGATTGCGGATGAGTGAGATGGCCAGGACTGTCGATTCACAAGGTTATCAGGCCGATCCGGAGACGCTGAAAGCACTGGGGCGGGTGGCTGTCTTCATGGGCGGTGATTCCGCCGAGCGTGAAGTATCACTGAAAAGTGGACAGGCCGTATTGTCGGCACTGGTCTCCGCCGGAGTCGATGCCTATGCCTTGGATGTGCGCGGTTGTTTGCTGAAAACCGTGGAAGAGCCTGAGTTTGACCGGGTTTTTATTGCCCTTCACGGGCGCGGAGGGGAAGACGGCACGATTCAGGCCATCCTGTCCCAGGCGGGCATTCCCTTCACGGGCAGTGACGTGCTGGCCTCTGCTCTGGCTATGGACAAGTTGCGTAGCAAATACGTGTTTGAAGGCTGCGGTCTTCCAACCCCGAAATTCCGTGCCATGGGTTCCGTGGAGGAAGCTGGCAGTTTATTGCAGTCGCTGTCGTTGCCGTTGAGCGTAAAGCCCTCGCGGGAAGGCTCCAGCATTGGCATTCGTAAGGTGAATAATGAGCAGGAGCTGGTTGAGGCTTATACGCAGGCGGCCGTACTGGATCCTCTGGTTCTCGTTGAGGAGTGGGTTGAAGGCCCGGAATTTACCGTCAGTCTCTTGCAGGATCAGGCACTGCCGGCCATTGGTTTGAGCACGGATCACGTTTTCTACGATTACGACGCCAAGTATCTGGCCGATGACACCCGATACCAGATCCCGTGCGGATTGGACCCGGACAGCGAACTGAAGCTCCAGCATCTGGCGCTGGATGCGTTCCGGGTGCTGGGCTGCCGCACCTGGGGCCGGGTAGACATCATGCAGGACAGCCAGGGTGAATTCTGGCTTCTGGAAGTGAACACGGTCCCCGGAATGACCGACCACAGTCTGGTGCCCATGTCGGCCCAGGCGGCGGGTATCAGTTTCGAGGAACTGGTAGTGAGGATCCTCATGGACACCTTGGAGGCCAGCGATGCTTGACAGCCTGCTGATCCGGAGCCGGGCGGTACCGTCCGACCCACCGAAGCGCAGGGGAGCGACCTCTCTTGGGCCAGAGCGGGACCGGTTTGGTTTGCTGAGAGCAGTGTTGTCTGCCGTGCCTTGGGGGCAGGCGCTCATGGGCGCAGGTATTGTCCTGCTGGCGGCATTGGTGCCCTGGGGAGCCAGCGAAGTGTTGAGCGCCATGGATCGCCAGGTCATGGCCATCGACGTCAAGGGCGAGCTGGTGGGTGAAAACCGCACGGCGCTGGAGCGCAGTGCGGGCAAGTGGATAGGTCGGAGTTTCTTCGCCACGGATCTTTCAGACATTAAAGAAAGCCTGGAGCAGCGCCCATGGGTGGAGTCTGCAGCGGTCAAGCGGGTATGGCCAGACCGACTTCAGATCGACATCCGTGAGAAAAAGCCATTGGCGTATTGGAACAGCCATCGGCTGGTGAGCCGCAACGGAGAATTGTTTGCGCCGGCTAACCCGGAAGTAGCCGGGCGACTGCCTCGACTGGCCGGCCCGGATGAGCGTGTGAAGGAAGTGATCACTATGGCACGGTCCATGTCGGATACGCTCACCGGCCATAATCTCGGGTTTGCCGGGCTGAGCCTGGAACAGCGCGGTGCCTGGACGCTGACGCTTGCCAACGGCATCGAAGTGGTTCTGGGCAGGGATCAGGTTGAGGCGCGTTTTGAACGCTTTGTCACGGTTTATCAGGAACGGCTGGCGTCGCGCTCAGACGAAGTCAGACGGGTGGATGCCCGCTACAGCAATGGGGTGGCGGTTCAGTGGAAGCCGTCAGAAACGGCCTCGCGGACGAAATCATAGCAACGCTTAATTCAGACCTACGGTTTGGTGGAATACATGTCATCGGTTGAAACGGAAAACATGATTGTCGGCCTCGATATCGGAACCTCGAAAGTGGTTGCGATCGTCGGCAAGCGCAAAATGGACGGGACCATCGAGGTGGTGGGTATCGGTTCCCACCCCTCCCGCGGGCTCAAGCGTGGCGTGGTGGTCAATATCGAAACGACGGTCCAGGCGATACAGCGTGCGGTGGAAGAAGCCGAGCTGATGGCGGGCTGCAGGATCCACTCGGTTTACGCGGGTATTGCCGGCAGCCATATCAAGAGCCTCAACTCCCACGGCATTGTAGCGATCCGTGACCGGGAGGTGACCCAGGCCGACATTGACCGGGTGATCGACGCCGCCCAGGCCGTGGCGATTCCGGCGGACCAGAAGATCCTTCACATACTGCCGCAGGAATTTGTCATCGACAGCCAGGAGGGTATCAAGGAGCCCATGGGGATGTCCGGCGTTCGCCTGGAGGCCAAGGTTCACCTCGTCACCTGTGCGGTAAACGCCGCCCAGAACATCGAGAAGTGCGTAAAGCGCTGCGGTCTGGAAGTGGATGACATCATCCTGGAGCAGTTGGCATCCAGTCACGCCATCCTCACTGAGGATGAAAAGGAACTGGGTGTCTGCGTGGTGGATATTGGTGGTGGCACTACCGATATCGCAGTGTTCACCGGTGGCGCCATTCGGCACACGGCGGTCATTCCTATCGCTGGCGATCAGGTCACCAACGATATTGCCATGGCCCTGCGGACACCCACGCAGAATGCCGAGGAGATCAAGATCAAATACGCCTGCGCCCTGACTCAGCTGGCTGGCGCGGATGAAACTATCAAGGTGCCCAGTGTGGGCGACAGGGCGCCACGGGATCTGTCCCGTCAGGCGCTCGCCGAGGTGGTGGAGCCGCGTTACGAAGAGCTGTTCACCCTGGTGCAGTCTGAACTTCGTCGTTCGGGATTCGAAGATCTGATCCCGGCCGGCATCGTGATTACCGGCGGTTCCTCCACCATGGAAGGCGTGGTGGAACTGGCCGAGGAAATCTTCCACATGCCGGTAAGGCTGGCCTGTCCGCAGGCGGTCTCCGGTATGACGGAGGTTGTCAACAACCCCATCTACGCCACGGGCGTTGGGTTGTTGATCCATGGCTTCCGCCAGATGGATCTGGGGCGGGCGCCGGCGCTTAAGGGTGAAGATGCACCCACGCTGTTTGAGCGCATGAAAGCCTGGTTTACCGGTCATTTCTGACGGCGAGCCGGGGGAAGACATACACGAAGGTATCTCGAAAATCATAATCTCGAAAAATCAGCCTGGAAAAGGCTGATAAACAGCACGAAGGAGTAGGGGAAATGTTTGAACTCGTCGATAATGTCCAGCAAAACGCTGTCATTAAAGTAGTAGGTGTTGGCGGTGGTGGCGGCAATGCCGTTCGCCACATGCTCAACAGTGATATCGAAGGCGTGGAGTTTATTTGCGCCAACACTGACGCCCAGGCCCTGACGGACCTGGATGCACGTCAGATCATTCAGCTTGGTGGCAACATCACCAAAGGGCTGGGTGCCGGTGCCAACCCGGAAGTAGGGCGTCAATCCGCTCTGGAAGACCGTGATCGCATCGCCGAGTCGCTGAAAGGCGCCGACATGGTGTTCATTACTGCCGGCATGGGCGGCGGAACCGGAACCGGTGCCGCGCCGGTTGTGGCTGAAGTGGCCCGGGAAATGGGTATCCTGACCGTTGCTGTTGTCACCAAGCCATTCATGTTTGAAGGCGGCAAGCGCATGAGTGTGGCGGAAGCCGGCCTCAAGGAACTGGAGGAAACCGTTGACTCGCTGATCACCATCCCCAACGAAAAGCTGTTGGCGGTGATGGGTAAGAAGACCAGCCTGCTGGACGCATTTGGCTCGGCGAACGATGTTCTGCTGGGGGCGGTTCAGGGTATTGCTGACCTGATTACCCGCAACGGTATGATCAACGTGGATTTCGCCGACGTAAAAACGGTTATGTCCGAGATGGGCAATGCCATGATGGGTACCGCGCGTGCCACTGGCGAGAATCGTGCCCGCGAAGCTGCGGAAGCCGCTGTACGAAGCCCGCTTCTGGAAGACATCAACCTGCAGGGCGCCAAGGGTATCCTGGTCAACATCACTGCAGGTATGGACCTCAATCTGGGAGAATTCTCCGAGGTTGGTGACATTGTTCGTGAATTTGCCTCGGATTCCGCGACGGTGGTCGTGGGTACCGTGATTGATCCGGAAATGACCGACGAACTCAAGGTGACGGTCGTTGCGACCGGCCTGGGCGGTGACCGTGAGAAGCCGACCAAGGTGGTGGACAACACCCGCAGCCTGGATGGCACAACGGATTATAACCAGCTTGACCGTCCGGCCGTTCTGCGTCGTCGTGCCGTGGCTCACGGTAATGTGGCGATTGATCAGAGCAAGGACAGCGAGGAGCAGGGAGTCGACTATCTCGATATTCCCGCATTCCTTCGCCGTCAGGCTGACTGATAATCTGTTGCAAATGTGTTCGGTAATGGAACCTTTGTGACCGAATAACGTGTGCTGTCTATCAGTCCGGGCTTGTGCCGGGAGGCCAATCAAAGGTTAACGATTGGTTAAATGGTATTCAGTGTTACTTTCTGGTATTCTCCGGGCAGAATTTTGCCCAGACTATATCGCACTTATGTGACGGAAATATGTACCGATGATCAGACAACGGACACTCAAGAACACCATCCGCGCCACCGGCGTTGGCTTGCACTCGGGGGAGAAAGTGTATCTGACCCTGAAGCCCGCTCCGGTGGACTCGGGGATCGTTTTTCGCCGTACCGATCTTGACCCTGTGGTTGAAATCCGTGCTTGTGCGGAAAACGTTGGTGAGACCATGCTTTCCACGACACTGCTGAAAGACGGTGTCCGGGTTGCAACAGTGGAGCATTTGTTGTCAGCCATGGCTGGTCTCGGGATTGATAACTGTTTCGTCGAGCTCAGTGCCGCGGAAGTGCCTATTATGGACGGCTCTGCCGGTCCGTTTGTGTTTCTTCTGCAGTCCGCCGGTATTGCCGAGCAGGACGCTGCCAAGCGTTTCATTCGCATCAAGCGCGAAGTGACGGTTGAAGAAGGTGACAAGAAGGCGACTCTGCTGCCTTTCGAAGGCTTCAAGGTCAGCTTCGGTATCGACTTTGACCACCCTGTCTTCAAGGGGCGCGCCCAGACAGCAACTGTTGACTTTTCCAGCACGTCGTTCGTGAAGGAAGTCAGCCGCGCACGAACATTTGGTTTCATGCGTGATATTGAAAAGTTGCGTGCGATGAACCTGGCGTTGGGCGGAAGCGTTGATAACGCCATCGTCGTTGACGATTACAAAATCCTCAACGAAGACGGTCTGCGTTACGATGACGAATTCGTCAAGCACAAATTGCTGGATGCCATCGGTGACCTCTACCAGTTGGGTAACAGCCTGATTGGCGAGTTCCGTGGTATTAAATCCGGCCACGACCTGAACAACAAGCTGCTGCGCAAGCTCAGGGCGGAAGAGGATGCGTGGGAAGTGGTGACCTTTGACGACGAGGCCGCTGCCCCGATTTCCTACATGAAACCTGTGCTGGCGGCGGGCTGAGGCAGGACGCCTTAATCCCGGACGTGGCTTGCGAGTTTTTCGAGAACCTCGCGTAATTGTTTGTCCTTCGTGTGCCCGGCTTCCTCTTTGAGGAGCCGGGCATTTTCGTTACTAAGGGGTGTCATTTTTGCTTTCGGACGCTCGCTGAACCGTGGCGGAGCAACCTTGACCTTCAGTTTCCAGACGAAGCGGAACAGCTCCTGCTTGCGAAGCTCTTCCATGATTTCATGCTGGCGGAAACGGATCTGGCTGGCAGTGGTGGCCGCTGTAGCCGACAGAATCAGCTCCCCGTCACGACAACTGACAAACCGTGTGCCTTTGGCCAGGCTTTCTGGAAGCGCAGCGATAACGAGCTGCTCTGCCTGAGTGTGATGCTGGGCTTTTGCCATCAGTTCACGCAGGGTAGAAGCTCTGGAGAAGCTGTCCGGAGTCAATTCGAGGTCGGTTTTCTTTTTCATGGCAATCAGTAATTCTCGACGACAACGGTAACGATTGGTTACACTTCGGCACGGTTAATAGGCAGAGCCTGTATTACACTCGTTTTACATTGTCTGGTGTGTGTATGTCCACGGGCGGCTGCTATTTTATTAAACGTAGTCGTTGCAATGGATAGCACGCGCGTTTTCAGACGCGATTTATGCTGCCCAAGATTGAGTAGTCGGATAGGAAATCCGCAATCTGGCAAAGGATGCCCAGGCAGGCCCTGTCAGAAAACTCTGGATGCAACACTACAGGATCAGGTTGCGTCCCCATGAAACCAGAAGACGATATGAACATTATCCTCGTTGGCAAGCGCCATGGGAAATCCCGCACGGTTTCGATAAACGCCCCTGTTCTGGCAGGAGTGGTTTTCATCGTGACCGCACTACTGATACTGGCGGGTTGGTCTGGTTACCAGGTGGCGGTGAGCCAGATTGAGCCGGCCGAGCCCGCGGAATCGGAATTATTGGCTCAGTGGCAGTCCCGGCTGAGCGAGCAAAAGACGGAGCTGTCCCGAATCGAGCGGAACGTCCAGCAGCAGGTTGATGCGTTAACGCTGCGGTTGGGTGATATGCAGGGGCGCCTTCTCAGGCTTGATGCCCTCGGGCAGCGCTTTTTGGAGTCGGGCCTGGTGGCCAGCGACGAGTTCGATTTTGATCAGCCAGCTGCTGTTGGTGGCCCTGAAGAAAGTCTTGATGGCGACTCTTTCACTGCGCCAGAACTGACCAGCATGATTGATCAGCTTGCACGCCGCATTGAAGATCGGGAGCAGCAATTACGCATGCTGGACATGGTCACTTCCCGCCAGAAGCTTGAGAAAGAGCTTTTTGTGGAGGGGCGCCCTATTACCTGGGGCTGGCTGTCCTCGAAATATGGCTATCGTTCCGACCCTTTCACTGGCAAGCGTACCTGGCATGCTGGTGTGGACCTGGCTGGCAAGGACGGAAGTGATATCATTTCCGTGGCGGGTGGCGTGGTCACCTACGCCGACGAGCGCTACGGCTATGGCAACCTCGTTGAGGTGGACCACGGTGATGGCCTGGTAACCCGTTACGCCCATGCCAAGACCATCAAGGTCAAGGTGGGCGATGTTGTCCAGAAGGGCCAGGTGCTGGCGCTGATGGGCAGCACAGGCCGTTCTACCGGGCCCCATGTGCATTTTGAAGTTATCCGCAACGGCAAGTCCGAGAATCCGGAAACCTACATCAAGCGGGCTAGCCGCTAGCCGCTTGTAGAGGTGCCTGTAAGGGCGCCTGATTTCTTCCCGTTGTCCCCTCCGGCACCTTTTTTCAATCTTTTCAGCGTTGTGACAGGCTTCTGTGAGGCCTGACTTTTGTACTGCTGCGAAATAAGGTTAGAATGCCGGCTTCCTCCGTTTAATCAAAGAAGCAGTGGTCTATGTTCACAAAGCTTGCAACCAAGATGTTCGGCAGTAAGAACGCCAGAGAAATCAAGCGAATGCGAAAAACCGTATCGCGTATTAATGAGCTTGAAGAGCAGTATGGCAATTTGTCCGACACCGAGTTGCAAGGTAAGACCGCGGAATTTCGCCGCCGCTATGACGAAGGCGAAAGCCTCGACGCATTGCTTCCGGAAGCGTTTGCCACCACTCGTGAGGCGAGTCGTCGGGTCATGGGGATGCGCCACTACGACGTGCAGATGATTGGCGGTATCACGCTTCACGAAGGCCGTATTTCCGAGATGAAAACCGGCGAAGGTAAAACGCTGGTAGCGACGCTGGCCGTGTATCTGAATGCTCTGACTGGCAAGGGCGTGCATCTGGTCACCGTGAACGACTACCTGGCCCGCCGTGATGCCGACTGGATGGGGAAGCTGTATCGCTTCCTGGGTTTGCAGGTAGGGGTCGTGGTAGCGGGCCAGCCCCCTGAAGAGAAACGGGCGGCGTATCAGGCGGACATTACTTACGGTACGAACAACGAGTTTGGTTTCGACTATCTTCGCGACAACATGGCCTTCAGCACTGAAGACAAGGTGCAGCGAGGCCTCCACTTTGCCATCGTGGACGAAGTGGACTCCATCCTGATTGACGAAGCCCGCACCCCGCTGATTATCTCCGGTGCGGCCGAAGACAGTTCAAAACTCTATCTGGCGATCAACGAACTTGTGCCAAGCCTCGAGTTGGGCGAAGTCAGTGAAGAAGGCGAGCCCAGTGGCGATTTCACCATTGATGAGAAATCCCGTCAGGTGGAGTTGACCGAAACTGGTCATGAGAAAGTGGAAGAGTTGTTGTTGGAAAGGGGCTTGTTGAAGGAAGGTGAAAGCCTGTATTCGGCCGCCAACCTTAGCCTGTTGCATCACGTCCACTCGGCCCTCAGAGCTCATCATCTGTTCCAGAAGGACGTGGATTACATCGTTCAGGGCGATCAGGTAGTGATTGTTGACGAGCATACTGGTCGTACCATGCCAGGCCGTCGCTGGAGCGAAGGCCTGCACCAATCGATTGAGGCCAAGGAAGGAGTTCGTATTCAGGCAGAGAGCCAGACCCTGGCTTCTACCACCTTCCAGAATTACTTCCGTCTATATGACAAGCTTGCCGGTATGACCGGTACGGCTGACACCGAGGCATTTGAATTTCGCCAGATTTACGGTCTGGACGTTGTTGTTATTCCTCCCAACAAACCTATCCAGCGAATCGATTACAACGATCTTATCTACCTGACTCAGGAAGAGAAATTTCACGCCATTATTGATGAGATCAAGGATGTGACGGCTGAAGGCCGACCAATCCTGGTGGGCACTGCCTCAATTGAGGCCTCAGAGCTTCTATCCATGCTGCTCAAGAAGGCGCGAATTGATCACAAGATCCTGAACGCGAAACAGCACGAGAGTGAGGCACAGATCATCGCCCAGGCCGGTCGCCCGGGGGCGGTCACCATTGCCACCAATATGGCCGGCCGCGGTACGGACATCGTGTTGGGTGGTAACTGGGAATTTGAAGTGGCGGGAATGGAAAACCCCACCGAAGAGGAAGTGGCTCGCATCAAGGCCGAGTGGACCGAGCGTCACAATCAGGTACTTGAGGCTGGCGGGCTGCACATCATCGGTACCGAGCGTCACGAATCCCGCCGCATTGACAATCAGCTTCGAGGCCGTGCCGGTCGTCAGGGTGACCCTGGTTCATCACGGTTCTTCCTGTCACTGGAAGATAACCTGATGCGGATATTCGCGCCGGATCGCGTGAAGAGCCTGATGCAGGCCATGGGTATGAAAAAAGGCGAGGCCATCGAGCATCGAATGGTCACCAACGCCATTGAAAAATCCCAGCGCAAGGTGGAAGGCCGCAATTTCGATATGCGGAAAACCCTGCTGGAGTACGATGACGTTGCCAATGATCAGCGTACGGTGATCTATGATCAGCGTAACGAGGTCATGTCGTCGGAAGACGTTTCCGAGATGATTAAAACCATTCGCGAGGATGTGGTGGACTCTCTGGTCAGTGAGTTCATCCCGCCGCAGAGTATGCCGGAACAATGGGATGTTGCGGGCCTGGAGAGCCAACTGCAATCGGAAATGGCGATCAACCTGCCTATTCAGCAATGGCTGGACGACGACAGCAAACTCTACGAAGAGAATTTGCGTCAGCGTATTCTGGAAGAGATTGTTGCGGCATACGAAGCTAAAGAGGAACTGGCGGGTTCCGAGTCGATGCGCAAGTTCGAGAAGCAGGTGTTCCTGCAAGTGCTCGACACGCTCTGGAAAGAGCATCTTTCAAACATGGATCACCTGCGCCGTGGTATCCACCTGCGTGGTTATGCCCAGAAGAACCCCAAGCAGGAGTACAAGCGCGAGGCCTTTAACCTGTTTGAAAGCATGCTGGAAACCATGAAGCGTGATGTGGTCCGGGTGTTGTCCCATGTCCGTGTTCAGAGCCGCGAAGAAATGGAAGAGGTCGAGCGCCGCCGCAAGGAGGAGCTGGAGCGGGAGCTTGCCCAGGCGCGACTGCGCCACGATGAAACCAGCGCCACCGCACAGCACCGTCAGGATGACAGCGCAGATGGGTCTGATACCCAGCAGCCTCAGGGCACGCCGGAGACCTTTGTGCGACAGGACCGGAAAGTAGGGCGAAACGAGCCTTGTCCATGCGGGTCCGGCAAGAAGTACAAGCAGTGTTGTGGAAAGGTCAACTGATTTCCGCCGCTGAATGAGCGAACTAAGGCCCGCACCCTGATCGACAGGTTGCGGGTTTTTCGTTTGGTAACTGGTGTTCCGGCCGGGTCGCCGGGTAGAAGTCGATCATGACGAAAGGAGATTGAAGATGGCAGTTGGTCCAGGAACCTTGCCGACGTTTTTCCCGGTGGCCGGTGTCAGGCTGGGTATCGGCAGTGCCGGTATCAAGAAACCTGGCAAGAAGGATCTGGTGGTTATTGAGCTGGCGCCGGGTAGCCGAGTGGCCGGTATTTTTACCCGTAATCAGTTTTGCGCGGCCCCCGTTCACGTTACGCGAAGCCATCTGGCAAGCGATGCACCGCGCTACCTGCTGATCAACACCGGCAATGCCAATGCCGGTACCGGCGAACAAGGTATGAAGGATGCCCAGGCCTGCTGTCAGGCGCTGGCGGATCACGCCGGTGTCTCCGCCGGTAGCATATTGCCTTTTTCAACCGGCGTTATCGGTGAACCGCTGCCGGTGGGTAAAATCGTCAGCGCGTTGCCGCAGGCGCTGGCGGATGTCTCCGAATCGCACTGGGCAGAAGCGGCCTCGGGTATTATGACCACGGACACTCGCCCCAAGGGTGCCTCGCGCCAGATTGATCTGGATGGCCAAACGGTATCCATATCCGGTATCAGTAAGGGGGCGGGCATGATCCGCCCCAACATGGCTACCATGCTGGGCTTCATTGCCACCGATGCGAATATCGCGCCGGACGTGTTGTCGAGCCTTGCGTCGGAATTGGGTGAGGCGTCCTTCAACCGGATTACCATTGATGGCGACACGTCCACCAACGATGCCTGCATGCTGATTGCCAGCGGTCAGGCTGGTGGCCCTGAAATCACGGCGGATAGCCCGTCCCTGCCAAGGCTCAGGGAAACGCTGCGCGAGGTGTTCCTTGAGCTGGCGCACGCGATTGTCCGCGATGGTGAGGGAGCCACCAAGTTTGTCACCCTTGAAGTCAGCCGTGCGACATCGGTCCAGGAGGCGCTTGACGTTGCCTACACTGTTGCTCACTCACCACTGGTTAAAACCGCACTGTTTGCGTCCGATCCCAACTGGGGGAGGATACTGGCTGCCGTGGGGCGTGCTGGTGTCGATGGGCTGGACCTGAACGCCCTCGAGATCTGGCTGGGAGATGTGTGCCTGGTTCGCAATGGCGGTCGTGCGGCGGATTACAGCGAGTCGCGCGGGCAGGCAGTGATGGACGGTGAGGAAATTACCATCCACATTGATCTCGGGCGGGGGAATGTCAGTGAACGGGTGTGGACCTGCGACTTTTCCCATGACTACGTCACCATCAATGCTGAGTATCGCACCTGATTATGACGCCAGTTCAGGAAATACACGTTGCGGTGGGTGTTGTCTTTCGTGATGGGAAAGTGTTGATCGCCCGTCGGCCGGACCATGTTCATCAGGGCGGTTTACTTGAGTTTCCGGGTGGCAAGGTTGAGGACGGTGAAACGGTCCAACAGGCCCTGGTCAGGGAAGTTCACGAAGAGACCGGGTTGCGGATAGATCCGGACCTGCTTGAGCCGGTGATTGAAATTCGCCATGATTATGGGGACAAGCGGGTGTTTCTTGATGTCTGGGAAGCCTCATCAGCTGAAGGCGACCCCGAGGGCCGTGAAGGACAGGCGATACAATGGCTCGATGTCCAGGATCTGGCGGATGTTGATTTTCCCGCCGCAAACCGTCCGATTATCCGCGCACTGAAGCTGCCTCGTCGCTATGCCATTACCGGTTCTGCCGGTAATTCCTCGGCATTCCCTGAACAACTTCGCCAGCGCTTGCTCGAAACGCGCCCGCAGTTGTGCCTGTTCAGGGCGCCGGGATTAAGTGATGAGCTATACCAGCGGTTGGCGGGCTGGTCACTGGAGGCGTGTCGCGCAAGCGATTCCCTGTTGATGCTTCACGGTGCCCCGTCGCTGCTTGAGCGCCTGCCCGAGGCCGCCGGTTTGCACCTGCCGTGGCGGGAGGCCCGGCAGTATTCCGCCCGGCCGATACCCGAGGGATACCTGCTGGCAATCTCCTGTCACGATGAAGAGGAAATTGCCCATGCAGAACAGCTCCAGGCAGACTTTATTACCCTGGGCCCGGTAAAGCCTACCTCTTCCCATCCTGGTGCAACGGGAATTGGATGGGAGCGTTTCCAGGCGCTGGCCGCAGGCGCAGGGATTCCTGTCTATGCCCTTGGCGGGCTTGTCCCTGATGATGTCCACGCAGCACGACAGGTTGGCGCTCAGGGCATTGCGGGTATTGGTTTCTGGTGGTCAGGGAACGGATACTGATCCCGCCGCCAGTTCTGTACGCTCTGGTATGATAGATCCGTGAAGGCCGCTTTTATCAACGATTTTGGGAGACACCGTGAGCAAACTGACGCATCTTGACGATACTGGCGCCGCGCGCATGGTAGACGTTACGTCCAAGGCTGTTACCGAGCGTGAGGCCAGGGCCGAGGCGCTGATTCGGATGGCGCCGGACACCCTGGCAATGATTGTGGAAGGGCAGCATCCCAAGGGGGATGTACTGGCGGTGGCGCGGGTCGCCGGTATCATGGCGGCCAAGAAAACCCACGAACTGATTCCGCTTTGCCATGCGCTGAACCTGACGTCCGTCAAAGTGGAGCTGACACCGGGCGAGGACGGTGCTTCGGTCCGTATCGCCACCCTCTGTAAGCTATCCGGCCAGACGGGCGTCGAAATGGAGGCGCTCACGGCTGCCAGCGTGGCGGCACTGACGCTCTACGATATGTGCAAGGCCGTTGATCGCGGTATGGTCGTGGACAATGTCCGCCTGTTGGAGAAGAAGGGTGGTCGTAGTGGCCACTGGTCTGCTTCTGACTCCGGTTCGTAGGATCAACCATACAGAGACTACGCCAGGGCGCTGGCCTCGTGATAGAATGCGCCGCTCGATTGACTGAACCACGAGGAAACACTGTGGCTGTTCGTTACATCCAGACTTGCCGGCTGCCAACCCCTTTCGGCGTTTTCGACATGCACGGCTTTGAAGAGCCGGACACCGGAAAGGAGCACGTGGCGCTTACGCTGGGTGACCTCAACAGTCCGGAGCCGATGCTGGCGCGGACCCATTCCGAGTGCCTGACCGGCGACGCCCTGTACAGCATGCGCTGTGACTGTGGTTATCAGTTGGAGGAAGCCTTGCGCAGTATTGCCCGCGAAGGTCGGGGCATTCTTATGTACCTGCGCCAGGAAGGCCGGGGTATTGGGCTGCTGAACAAGATTCGTGCCTACAACCTGCAGGATCAGGGTGCGGATACCGTGGAAGCCAACGAACAACTCGGCTTTGCGGCTGACTTGCGGGACTACAGCATGTGCCGGGATATGTTGGCGCACCTGGGCATTCGTAGCCTGAGGCTGATGACCAATAACCCCCGCAAGGTAGATGCGTTGACCGATCTGGGCATAGAAATAGCGGAGCGCGTCCCTCTGCATGTGGGGCGCAACCCCCACAATGAGCATTACCTCAATACCAAGCAGAGCAAGCTCGGACACTGGTTCGAGACCCACCAGGACGACGATCCCGCCGTCTGATGTGATCTCTTCGCGCGCTTATTGAACCGCTTTTAGCGACTGGTTGTACTTCATTCGCTCCAGGCGGGTTTCAATAGTGTGCTTGATGCCTTCGGCATCCAGTCCGCAGGAAGACAGCAACTCGCCGTGCTTACCGTGATCTATGAAGGTGTCTGGCAGGCCGATCTGAAGCACGGGCTGGCTGACATCCCGGCTGTTCAGGAATTCCGTCACCGCGCTGCCCGCTCCGCCGGCAATGGCGTTCTCTTCAATCGTGACCAGAAGGCCATGCTTTTCCGCCAATGCCAGAATGAGCTCTTCATCCAACGGTTTTACAAAGCGCATGTCGGCGACAGTGGCGCCCAGAGACTTGGCAGCCTCCAGTGCAGGCGTGAGCAGGGTGCCGAAGTTAAGGATGGCAACACCCGATCCTTCTTTCACAAGCCGACCCTTGCCGATCGGTAGCGGAGCCAGTTCGCGGACCATCTCTGCGCCCGGGCCAGTACCCCGCGGGTAGCGTACTGCCGCCGGCCCCTCAAACAGCATGCCTGTGTGCAGCAGTTGACGGGTTTCGTTCTCGTCAGAGGGTGTCATCACGATCATGTTCGGGACACAGCGCAAGTAGCTGATGTCAAACGCGCCAGCGTGGGTGGGGCCGTCTTCGCCCACCAGCCCGGCCCGGTCGATAGCGAACAGGACGTCCAGATTCTGTATGGCCACGTCATGGATCAGCTGATCGTAGGCACGTTGAAGAAACGTCGAATAGATCGCCACCACCGGTTTGGCACCGTCACAGGCAAGGCCTGCAGCCAGAGTGACGGAGTGCTGTTCGGCAATGGCAACGTCGAAATACCGGTCCGGGAAGCGTTGGGAGAACGCCAGTAGGTCGGAGCCCTCACACATGGCGGGGGTGATACCCACGATGCGGTCGTCGGCTTCGGCGGCGTCACAGAGCCATTGGCCAAATACATTGGCGTACTTCAGTTTCGATGGCTTCGGGGCAACCGGTTCTGGCTTGCTGGGTGGTACCGGCTCGATTTTATTGATGGCATGGTAGCCGATCGGATCAGCCTCGGCCGGGGCGAAGCCCTTGCCTTTGGTGGTGACCACATGGAGAAATTGCGGGCCGTCCAGTTCGCGGATGTTCTCCAGGGTCTCCAGTAGCAGGGGCAGGTCGTGACCGTCGATGGGGCCAATGTAGTTGAACCCCAGCTCCTCAAACAGCGTGCCCGGGGAAATCATGCCCTTGAAGTGCTCTTCGGTCTTGCGGGCCAGTGCCATCAACTGTGGCGTGCCCTGGAGCACCCGTTTTCCGCTGTCGCGGACCTGGTTGTAGGTCCGGCTCGCCAACAGCTTGGCAAAATAGTTCGACAAGCCACCCACATTGCGGGAAATAGACATGTCATTGTCGTTGAGGATCACCAGCATGTTGGCGTCCAGGTGCCCGGCGTGGTTCAGAGCCTCGAACGCCATGCCGGCTGTCATGGCACCGTCACCGATGACGGCAATGCTCTTGCGACCAGTGCCCTGCATGCGGGAGGCGATGGCCATACCCAGGGCAGCGCTGATGGAGGTGCTGGAATGACCAACGCCGAAGGTATCGTATTCGCTCTCCGCACGTTTCGGAAAGCCGGCCAGGCCGTCTTTTCGGCGGATACTGTTCATGCGTTCCCGGCGCCCGGTCAGGATTTTATGGGGGTAGGCCTGGTGGCCCACGTCCCAGACCAGGCGGTCTTCCGGGGTATTGAAGACGTAATGCAGGGCAACGGTCAGTTCCAGGACACCCAGGCCGGCGCCGAAGTGGCCGCCTGTTTGACCCACCGACCATAGCAGGAAGGCACGTAGCTCCCTGGCGAGCTGGGTCAGTTGTTCTGCTGCCAGTTCGCGCAGTTGCCCGGGAGTGTCAATCCTGTCCAGCAGCGGCGTGTTGGGCCGTTGGGACGGGATCTCCTTAAAAGTATATGTATCCTGCATCTGCTCGGGTCTTTTCCGGGTGGTTCAAAATGTGGGTACTATTATAGGGGATGAAGGCACCCGGTTTCATACTGATTGGGCCAGTTGGTCCCCTCCAGTCCGTCATAAGTCAGTGTGCATCTCAGAGCCGTTGATGATCAATGGGTGCGTGCCACCACGTAGCCGGCCATGTCCCGGAGCAGGTCGCCTTCCTCGCCAAACATTTCGATGCTGGCCAGTGCGGACTCAAGCAGCTGCGACAGGTAGTTCCGGGCGCCGTCAGCGCCCAGCAGCGAGGGATAGGTTGGCTTGGAGCGGGCCAGATCCGAGCCCTGGGGTTTGCCGATCACCGTGGTGTCGCCCTCAATATCCAGCAGGTCATCCTGTACCTGGAAGGCGAGGCCGAGGGTTTGTGAATAAACCGTGAGGGCCGCCAACTGGTCCTCGCCCACATCGGTTGCGGTGAGAGCGCCCATCCGGACGCTGGCCGCAATGAGTGCGCCGGTTTTGTGGCGGTGCATTTTCTCCAACTGCTCAACGGTCAGTTGCTTGCCGACGGACTCGAGGTCTATCGCCTGTCCACCCGCCATCCCCTGGTGGCCACTGGCGGTCGCCAATTCCCGTATCATTGCAAGGCGCACCTGATCATCCAGTCCCGGTGCTTCGGCCAGCCAGCCGAACGCAAGGGTCTGCAGCGCATCGCCTGCCAATATGGCGGTGGCTTCGTCAAAGGCGATGTGCGTAGTGGCGCGGCCACGGCGCAAATCGTCATTGTCCATGGCCGGAAGGTCATCGTGAATCAACGAGTAGGCATGAATCAGTTCCAGCGAGCAGGCGGGAACGATCGCACTCTCCCGGGGCTGGCCCAGCGCCGTGGCTGCCGCCAGGCAAAGCGCCGGCCGGATGCGCTTGCCTCCGCCCAGCACACTGTATCGCATGGCCTGTTGCAGGCGTTCAGAACCTTGGCCGGATGCACAAAGCTGGCGCTCAAGTTCGGCGTCAATCTGATTGCGGCATTGTTCCAGGAACGTCGCCAGGCGGGTGTTCGGAGTTGACATCAGGCGGGTTCGTCCGGAGTGAAAGGGCGTGTTTCCAGTGTGCCATCACTGTTTTCGACCAGCTGTTCTACCCGCTGTTCCGCCGTCTTGAGCGCTTGCTGGCACTCTCGTGTCAGCTTTACGCCGCGTTCAAATGCTGTGAGAGACTGCTCCAGGGAGAGTTCGCCCTGCTCCAGGTCATGAACCAGTTTTTCCAGCTCATCCAGGGATTTTTCGAAGTCGGCGATGGACGCCGAGCTTTTCTCACCGGCCATAAAGGGCCTCCGGTTGCTTCGCGGAATTTGGCGGATTATACCAAAGCTTCAGGCCGACCGCTGCCAGCAGAAATGTCTTGCGCCTTCCTTTTTCCCCTCCGGTCCCCAACACTGCTCTGTCACCCGGATTTCACCAATGGCACTGACTGTGACCACCGTCGTGGCGCGGGTGCCGTAGTCGCCGCCGATAATGAAAGGGGAAGACAGAAAGCGTTCGGTATCCTTGCCAACGCCGGTATCCGGCAGTTCATGGTCGGGCGCCGGCGTAGTGTCCTGCAGGCGTTCGACAAGATTATGATGGAGATCATCGGTGCGGTCCGCCGACGCCCCTTCCAGCAAATCGGTCACCGAGTTTCTCAACCTCAGCAGTTTTGGCCAGGGGGTCTGCAGGAGGTGGTTGCTCAAGCCGTAGGTGCCGCGATGAACATGGCGCCCGGGGTGAGCGTCACGGTTGCTGTAGTACCATCCTGCGTGCTCATCCAGCCTGACCAGATTAAATCCCGAGTAATCGTTTTTTCGCGTTTGCAGTCGGGCTGCGAGCGCATCTCGGTTTTCTGCCAGCGCCATTAGTGGCAGTTCACCACGGGAGTGGGCGCCGGGTACCTGCGAGCCTTCCCGCACATTGGTTACGGCAGCAACACCTCCATCTTCATCGACTGCGAGCCAAGTGCCGCCTGACAGCAAATCACGTCCCGCCAGGATATTGCGCCCGGCGGTTTCGCTGTGCCACCAGTCCATGGCCGCAGTGGGCCGGCGAAAAAACTCATCACGATTTGCTGCCACGACCAGTGGAAAGGCAGGATGCTGTTGTACGCTAAAAACAATCAGGCACATGGTGGCGGGCTCATCAGTCGCGAGTGAACAAAAGGGATTCGGTGTGTATCATACCAGCCTGATTCGCTGTCTGCGTGTGGCTGAGTATGACCCTTTTTGCTGTTGTTGGCCTTTACCTTGTGCTGGGTGCCTTGGCGGGCACCATGGCTGGCCTGTTTGGCATTGGTGGCGGGCTGGTTATTGTTCCGGTGCTTATTTTCAGTTTTGACCTGCAGGGTGTGAGTAGCGACGTCGCTGCTCATCTGGCCGTGGGTACATCTCTGGCCACTATCGTGTTCACCTCCATCAGCTCAATCAGGTCCCATCATCTCCACGGAGCGGTCCGCTGGGAAATATTCCGCCCCATGACGGCGGGTATTGTACTCGGTGCGGTGCTGGGTGCCTGGACCGCATCCATGCTCAGTGGTGAGGCCCTGGAGTTGGTCATAGGTGTGTTTGTCATTCTGGTGGCTTTGAACATGCTTTTCGGTGCCAACCCCAAACCCGGCCGCGACGTGCCGGGATCCGTCGGGCTGGGGAGCGCCGGCGCCAGTATTGGCTGGGCATCCGCTATTTTTGGCATTGGCGGTGGCACGCTGACCGTTCCGTTCCTGAGCTGGTGTAACGTGCGGATGCAGCAAGCGGTAGGCACCTCCGCCGCCTGTGGATTGCCCATCGCTGTAGCCGGTGCGCTGGCAAACATCGCCACCGGCTGGCAGAACCCGGAGCTGCCCGAGCTCAGCATCGGGTTTATTTATTTGCCTGCGTTTGTGGGTATCGTTCTGGCCAGTGTATTGTTCGCCCGGGTTGGAGCTAATCTGGCTCATCGCCTGGACGCGGCCCTGTTGAAAAAAATCTTCGCCATCTTCCTGATTGTCGTAGGTATCCGTTTTCTGTTGTGACCTGAGGGGTTCTTGATGCTCCAGCATCCGCAAATCGATCCGGTGGCCATTGCCATCGGCCCTATGAAAATACACTGGTATGGCTTGACCTACCTGGTCGGATTTCTTGTGGGCTGGTGGCTGGGCCGCCTCCGCGCCCGCAAGCCCTGGTCGCCCATTACCGAAGTGCAGATGGGGGACATGCTGTTCTACATTGCCCTTGGTGTGATACTGGGCGGCCGTTTTGGCTATGTGATCTTCTACAATTTCAGCGCCTTCGCGGCCGATCCGCTGATGTTGCTGCGTGTGTGGGAAGGAGGTATGTCTTTCCACGGTGGCCTGCTTGGTGTGATCTTCGCCATGTGGTGGTTCGGTCGCAAGGTGGACCGCACCTTCTGGCAGATTGCGGATTTCGTCGCACCGCTGGTGCCGGTAGGGCTCGGCGCTGGCCGTATAGGCAACTTTATCAATGGCGAGCTGTGGGGTAAGCCCACCGACGTTGCCTGGGGCATGGTCTTCCGCACAGCACCGGACAGCCTGGCCCGGCACCCGTCCCAGCTTTACCAGTTTGCCCTGGAAGGCGTCCTGCTATTTATCGTCCTGTGGTGGTTTTCGTCCAAGCCGCGGCCCCGTATGGCGGTTTCTGGCTTGTTCCTGGCGTGTTATGGCGTGTTCCGCTTCCTGGTGGAGTTTGTTCGCCAGCCCGACCCACAACTGGGCTACCTGGCCTTTGACTGGCTTACCATGGGGCAGGTGTTGTCGTTCCCCATGATCCTCGCCGGTGTTGCTCTGATTGTTCTTGCTTACCGGAGAAACGCTGAATGAAAGCCTATCTCGACCTTATGAAAGACGTGGTGGACAACGGCATGGACCGCGGTGACCGAACCGGCGTAGGCACCCGCTCGGTCTTCGGCCGCCAGATTCGCTTTGACCTGCAGGACGGCTTCCCGCTGGTGACCACCAAGAAAGTCCACCTGCGCAGTATTATCCAGGAGCTGCTGTGGTTCCTGCAGGGTTCCACCGACAATAACTGGCTGAAAGAACGCAACGTTTCTATCTGGAATGAATGGGCCCTGGAGAACGGCGACCTCGGTCCTATCTACGGTAAACAGTGGCGAAGCTGGCACTGCCCGGACGGCAGCACTGTTGACCAGATCAGCGAGGTGATTGAGCAGATTCGCAACAAGCCCAATTCCCGCCGGCTGATTGTCTCGGCGTGGAACCCGGCTGAGCTTCCGGATGAATCCATTGGCCCCCAGGACAACGTCCGCCAGGGGCGCATGGCGTTGGCGCCTTGCCACTGCCTGTTCCAGTTCTACGTTGCCGACGGCAAACTCTCCTGTCAGCTCTACCAGCGCAGCGCGGATTTATTCCTGGGCGTGCCATTCAATATCGCGTCCTACGCGCTGCTGACTCACATGATCGCCCAGCAGTGCGATCTGGGGGTGGGGGAGTTCGTCCATACCTTCGGCGATTGTCACCTTTACCAGAACCACCTGACCGACGACATCGTATTCGAGCAGCTGAAAAGGGAGCCGCGGGCGTTGCCTCAGCTGGTGATCAAGCGGAAGCCTTCGTCAATCTTCGAGTACGAATTGGAGGATTTCGAGTTTGACGGGTATGAGCCATGTCCTGGGATTAAGGCGCCTATTGCTATTTGATCTCTAGCTGAGCCTGGCCCTTCTGTTTTGGCGTCTGCAGGTCAGCGGGTAGGAACTTCCGAAAAACGCCTCTAGACGTCCCTGTGCGGCTTGGGCTCCGCCATCCATGGCTCCGCACATTTTCGGAAGTTCCTACCCGCTGACCTGCGATCGAGTACCGGCGTTCGATTATCCGGAAGATTAGGTCAGATTTTGATGTCTATTCCGCCTTATGCTCAATCAAGTGCGCTATCGCGCAATGATTATGGATAAACTGACTGAATTGTCGGATCGCGAGAGGGCGGGAAGACGTGTCCAAAAATGTGCGGAGCCATGGATGGCGGAGCCCAAGCCGCGCATGGATGCCTTGAGGCGTTTTTTGGACACGTCTTCCCGCCCGCTTGCTGCCCCCAAATCTCGAGGGCTCCGGATTCGGAGCGCCCAAGCAGGAGGATAAACAAACAATGAGGAAGGCTCTCATAGTCGCCATGTCCCGCAACCGGGTCATCGGTCGAAACAATAAGCTACCGTGGTATTTGCCAGGCGACCTCAGGTACTTCAAACAGGCCACCATGGGAAAACCCATCATCATGGGCCGAAAAACCTGGGATTCCATTGGCAGACCCTTACCCGGACGGATGAACGTGGTGATTTCACGGAACCCGGAATGGGAAGCGCCCGCTGGAACGGTGGCGGCAGAATCGTTGGAAGACGCATTGGTCAAAGCCGAAGCTCAGGCCGAGATTGAAGGCGGGGACGAAGTGATGATCATCGGTGGTGGCCAGATCTACGCCGAAGTATTGCCGATGGTAGATCGGATTTATATCACCCAGGTACACGCCGAGGTCGACGGGGATGCCTTTTTTCCGGAAGTGAACTGGGAAGAGTGGGAAGAGCTCGGACGGGAGGATTTCTCCGCGTCCGATAACAACCCTTACGACTACAGCTTCGTCGTCTACCAGCGCCCAAGTCAGCCTTGAGCGCTTAGGTCAGCAGATCAGCCCTGGCGGGGTGGGCGCTTACCTGACGGCTTGCCACCCTTGCCGGGAGGCTTGCCCTTCGGGCCAGGGCCGCCGCGACCCTTGGGGCCCTTCTTGAAGCCGGGTTTGAATCCTGGCTTACCGCCCGGACGGCCACCTTTACGGTCACGACGTGGCGGTGCGGTGGCAGAAACCACCGGCAGTGCTTCCGGCTGTTCCAGGGGCAGCGAGCCCGGCTGGGATGCCTCCAGATAGCAAGCCAGCGCACCGGCAACCATCGCAATGTCCATGTCGTTGCGTTCGGCAATTTCATCGAGCAACGCCATCGCTTTGCCCAGCTTTCCATCTTCAGCAAAACCCAGAAGTTGTGACTCAAACTGCTCTTCCCGCATCTTCTTCAGAGCATTGGGCGAGGGCAGTTCATAGGATTCCATTGGCGAGTTGGTGGCGCGCTCAAGCGTGCGCAACCAGCTTCGCTCCCGAGGCGTGACCAGCAGAATCGCCTTGCCTTCACGACCGGCACGGCCGGTGCGGCCAACCCGGTGAATGTAGGCTTCGGTGTCGTAAGGCACGTCGTAGTTGATGACGTGAGTGATGCGGGGGACATCAAGGCCGCGGGCCGCAACATCCGTTGCCACGATGATGTCTTTCTTGCCGCGCTTGAGATCTTCCACTGTCTGCTCGCGTTGGCGCTGGTTCAGGTCGCCATTCAGTGGCGCTACCGCATGGCCACGTGCCGACAGTTTTTCCGCCAGTAGTGTGGTTTCCGCCTTGGTGCGAACGAAGATGATGGTTCCGTCTACCGGTTCCACTTCCAGGATGCGGGTCAGGGCATCCAGTTTGCGTTCGGCATAGACCGGCAGAACAAACTGGGAAATGCGCTCAACCGTGCGGGTCTCGCTCTCGATCTTCACTTCCGTGGCGTCGCGCAGATAGGTCTGGGCGACCTTCTTGATCTGCGGCGGCATAGTCGCGGAGAACAGCGCGCGTTGGCAGTTGTCCGGGGTCTTTGCCAGGATCGCTTCCACGTCGTCGATGAAACCCATGCGCAGCATTTCGTCGGCTTCGTCCAGTACCAGAGCTTTGAGGCTATCCAGTTTAAGCGTGCCCTTGCGGAGGTGGTCCAGCATTCGGCCAGGGGTGCCCACGATCACCTGGGCGCCGCGGCGCAGGCCCTTGATCTGAGGGAAAAAGTCCTGGCCGCCATAGATAGGCAGGACGTGAAAGTTGCGGAACTTGCTGGCATAGGTGGTGAACGCCTCGGCCACTTGGATGGCCAGTTCCCGCGTGGGTGCCAGAACGAGGATCTGCGGCGCCATCACAGACGCGTCTATCCGGCTCAGTAACGGCAGCGCAAAGGCGGCGGTTTTACCGGTACCTGTCTGGGCGACACCCAGTAAGTGCTTACCAGCCAACAGCGCAGGGATCGTCTGGGCCTGTATGGGAGAAGGCTTTTCATAGCCAACGGCGGCAACTGCTTCGAGGACAGCTGGATCCAGGCCGAGGTCGGCAAAAGACAATTCAGACATTAATTTACTCAGAATTCGGAGGGTAGGGCATTGCATTGCAATGCGTGTTATGGCGGGGATTATAACTGGTTTGTCGTGTCTTTAACACGGCTAATGCTGGTAGTGCAGTAGGTAGTTGCCGGCGATGACGGTTGCGTTGCGGGTAGATCTTCGGCAATCTCCGGGTTGTTTCGAATAGGATGCTAACGAGGCGGGCGCATGAATTTTGATGAGTTGATGAAGAGTGGGGCCAACGGTAAAGATCTGGTTGTCCCTTCAAGCTGGGGCCAAGGACGTGCCTCTTTTGGTGGGGTGGTTGCAGCCCTGGTATTTGACCGAATGGCCAGTGTTGTCGCCCCCGGCCGCCCCATGCGTTCAATGCAGGTGTCCTTTGTGGGGCCAGTAACACCGGATGAGCCGGCGACAGTCGAGGCTGAAATTCTGCGGGAAGGTAAGGCCGTAAGTCAGGTTTTGGGCCGCATTGTCCAGGGCGGAGAGTCGAAGTTGGTGGCGCTGGCGAGTTTTGGAAGCGATCGGGAGTCTGATGTTTCGGTCGATGCCGCACCAGCGCCTGAGGCGAAGCCGGTGGAGCAGTGCCACGGCCTGGATTTCATTGAAGGTGTTACGCCGGAGTTCATTCAGCACATTGAGATGCGCTGGGCGTTTGGCAATCTTCCGTTTAGTGGCAAAGGTGGTCGAGAGCTTGGCGGCTGGATGCAGTTCCGTCAAACGCCAGAAACGTTTTCAGATGCCCACATTGTGGCGCTTGTTGACGCGTGGCCGCCCGCCGTTTTGCCGTATGTGAAGCAGCGGGTGAAAACGAGCTCCTTAAGCTGGGCTCTTGAAATCATGCATCCCAGGCCAGTTCTGGAGCCAGGGGACTGGTTATTATACAAGGCGAAGATTGATAAGGCTGACGCGGGATACGGCCATACCCAGGCCGGCATCTGGACCGCGAGCGGAGAGCTCGTGGCGCTGAGTCGGCAGACGGTAACGGTATTTGGGTAGAGGAGCATTCTATTCAGGTTCTGAGTTTAGCCCTGCGTTTGCAGGGTAAACTCGGGGGCGAACGCTAGGGCATGACGGCCTCTGGGATCGTAATGCCCATCTTCTTCATCTGTTCTAACAAATGTCTCCGAACACTTGGCAGGTCCTGGATGCCTTCTTTCCTGTAAGCACTCACTTCCGCGCTGCTGTAGGGTTTGAAGCCTTCTGGAGAGCTCCCGCCGGCGATGCCATCGTTTTTCAACATCCAGTTCAGAAGGTCTGCTAGCTGCTGGTCGTTTAGCGCCGATTGTGAGGAGCCCGGAACCTGAACCAGAAATTCCCTTCCGCCCTCGACCTTGAGAAAGTTGCCGACAAAATCAGTCATTCGGGGAATGTCGTTACGTGGTGCGCCTTCGCCGTTGGTCAGATGGCACCCCAAACATTGCAACTGGTAATTAACAGCAGGCGAGTAGTTCGCCTGGCTCAGTGGCGTTTGCTGGGCCTCATTACCGGGAGCAGGTTTCTGAGTGGTATCAGGAATCACCCTGGCCTCTCCAAAAGGAGAGGCCAGGATCAGGCTGAGGGAAACTATTCGAGTGAATGATTTCATCGCAAAGGCCCTCAGATAGCGGTTCCTCGAATCACAGCTACCGTACAGTTATAGACATTGCTTTCGGCGCCCAGACACCAATTGATGTCGTTGTTGTTGAATGGGCGGTACATGGGTTCCTCGCTGTCGTTTCGGGTACAGGCGCACGTGCCGCAACTGTGCTTGCCGCAACAATCGTTGTACGAAATTATGTAATCGATACCATCCGCCGGGTTTCGACAGGTTCCTACCCAGGTCACGTGAGACACCTCTGTTCCCGGAGGGCAGCTGGTTACAGAGCCTCCACAGCAGCTGCAAAGGAAGCCATCCACTGAGCAGTAGCGCCAATAGTCACAGCTGGTTGGGTCCCCCGGATCACCGGCTTTGGGGGCTTCCGCCGCAAGTGCTTTGCTGGTTCTGTCGATAGGCAGCAGTACGGGCGCCGCCGTACCGATAGCCAGCAGAGAGCCAAATTTGGCAATAAAGTGGCGCCTACCGGTGGTGCTGGCGACATGGCGTGATGAACGTTCGAAAAAGCGATCCAGAAACTTCATTTTGTTGTTCTCCCTGATCAGGACGGCGTATGAACGCGCGGGGACTCGGATTGGGTCTTCAGGTACTCCTGCAGTGTCGATGAGCCAAGCATTTGGGTCTCAAAGAGGCTGTCGAGATGTTCTCGGGAGTTGACCAGGCCTTTTGCTTTCAGCGTGCCCTTGGCGTCGATGAGTGCTGCGTAGGGCAGCTTGCCAATCTGGAACGTCATGCCAACCTCGGGGCTGACGACGTAGTGGCTATTTTCCAGTCCAGCATCGGCTATCAGCTTTTCCTGCGCCGCCGGATCTCCATCGCTGACATAAATGACATCGAGGTCGTTACTTGAGCGGTCAATCGCTTTGATGGCAGGAAGCAGGGATTTGCAGATCGGGCAGGTAGGTGAAAGAAAGAACAGTAACGTTGAGCGTTCACCGGCGTAACCAATGTTCACAGGCCGGCCTGAGCGGTCCGCCGCGGTAACTTGAGGAGCTGGCTGGCCAACTTCAACGCCCTTGTCCATCATCAGTGCGCCTGCCGGTGCAATGCGTGAATGCAGGACCCCGATCTGACGAATAAGCCCAACCATGACCAGGGAGGTGGCGATCAGAAGAAGCCAGAGTAGTACGTTTGAAACAATCAGTGCTTGCATCTTATTTGTCTCCTGACAATTTAAGCAAAAGGGGTCTGTATACCAGCCACAGGTCTGCAGCGGTGTATAACAGAATGGCAACCGTTCCAGCGGCAATCATGATGAAGTTATCGTGAACACTAGTGGTCCTCTCGAATGCCGGGATGAGTGCGCCCAGCGCAAGAACACCGAGAAAGCCATTGCGAAGCAACAATATGGGATGGAGTGGTTGGCGCATGGCTGGGCCTGAGCATCCACAGTCCATATCATGGCGCCCCCGCAGCAGGTTGATGCCTATCGCCAGTGCATACGCGGCTACCAGGGCCAGAGCCAGGGAGGCTGCGTATGGCCTGCTCGTTTCCCAAAGGAGGCCAGTGGCTGCCAGGAGTTCTGTCACTGGCAAGGCAAGGGCGATGGCGGACGTCAGCAAGGGCGGTGTTAGTTGATATTCGTTGACCTGGCGCCGAAACCAGTGCGGTTTCCTGAGTTTGTGACTGGCAGCGCTGGCGAGGATTACGCTCAATGCCAGTGCTGCGGCTGTGCTGAAAATGGGATCGATCATGGGATTCCCCCTCAGTGATTCAGAACCAGTGTTGGTGTTTTGGTCACGCCTTCCATGGTTCCTGTGTGCTGGCCCGAGCCGAGATCAAAAATCTCCAGACCGCCCTCGATATTGGTTCCAAGCAGTAGTGGGTCGTCGTCGGAGGTTGCGCTGAGGCTCCAGATCAGGTTGGGCGATTCGAGCGTCCTTAGTTTCTTGCCGTTTTTTAGATCAAATTCCCAGATGATGGTGCTTGGGTCTTCCCATTTATGGGGCTTGTGGTCCGGGTGCATCAGAACATACATGCGGTTCAGTTCAGGCGCCGCGGCAATGAGCTGCCAGCCGCCGGGAGCCCAACCCTCGGCTCGTTGCTCTTCTGTTGTCAGGGACCAACGTGGCAACACTTCAGGTGTACCCCCGGACAGATCCAGCGGGACTACATCACCTTCCGTAGTAACGAAGTAATACGTTTTGCCAACGTGAGTCGCCCGCTCGACCAGCCGTTCCTGATCGGGGTCAAAAAATTCTGTTACCGACCGCCCGGTTTCCTGGCCGGCGCTGTCCAGGGTAATGACTTGAATGGAGCCGTCACCGCACAGTGATGCAAATTGCCGGTCGCCAATCGGGTAGTTGAGAATGCATCCGGGAATAGCCAGCTCACTGGCAACCGCCTGCTTTTCCGTATCGACGATGGTGACCGAAGTGGATGGCGTAAAGTTGTAAATATAGACAAATTTGTCGTCCGCACTTGTGCTGAGTGCAAACCGTTCTGTCAGGCTAAACGAACGCTTGGTCGGAATCTTGACTTCCCATTCCGGGGACAGGGTCCGGCTGTCCCAGGCGGTAAGAACATCGGTTCGTTCGCCCCGAACGTAGCGGCTGAAAAAAATATCCGCGGTGTACACAGTCTTCCGGCTGTGGGACAAGGCCGCAGGGGCAGCATGTCCGGTCGGTATCATTCCCAGGTACTTCTTCTTGTCCGGGTCAACGACGACGACTCGGGTAGAGACCATATTATTGAACTCGAAATCCACCATGTAGCTTCGGTGGTCATCGGGCGCTGATAATGTGGTCGTGCCTACTTCCTCGACGGGTAACTCTGCGTTGACAGAGGTGCTGATCAGCCCAGTGGCCAGCAACAGGCTGAAGGTCAGTTTCTTGGATGAATGCATAGTTTGGGTCCTCATTTGTTGTTCGCTCTTATTTCTTGACGCTGATAACCCGGGCCTGGGTAACGGCTTTGAGTCCTTCAAGACCAAATTCACAGCCGTAGCCCGACGCCTTGTTGCCTCCGAAAGGTACCATCGGATGGATGGCACCGTGTTGATTGACCCAGACAGTTCCAGCTTCCAGGCGACTGGCCGTCTCGGCTGCACTGGCCGCATCATCCGCCCAGACGGAAGCGCCCAGAGCCGCCGGGAGCCGGTTGGCTGAAGTGATCGCCTCATCCAGGTCGCGATAGCGTACGATGGGCAGTGCCGGACCGAACTGCTCTTCATCCACGAGTCGCTGGCCATCGCTGATGTTGCCGACCAGGGTCACGGGCAAAAAGTAGCCTTTGTCCGGTGTGTTTCCGAACTCTCTTACGTCACACTCGTTTGCCCGGGCATCAGCGACCAGTTCCCGAACTTTGTCATACTGCATTTTGTTCTGTAGGGGGCCGATCAGAACGTTTTCGTCTGTTCCATCGCCGATGGTCATCTGGCGGGCAATGTTTCCAAGTGCGGACATGACCGCGTCGTAGTCATCATCGTGAACATAGAGACGTTTGATGCAGGCGCAAGTCTGGCCCATGTTGAGGAAGGCGCCCCAGAAGAGGCCCTCGGCAATGGCACCGGCGTTGGTTCCCGGCAGGACGATTGCGGCATCGTTGCCGCCCAGTTCCAGAGTGATCGGTGCGAGGTTGTGGGCCGAGGCTTCAATGATACGCCGCCCCGTGGTCTCGCTGCCGGTAAACATGATTTTGTCGATGTCAGGGTGGCTGGTCAGTTTGCTGCCAATGCGCCCGTCCCCGGTAACGGTATTGAGTACGCCGGGCGGCAGTACCTGATTGATCAACCTGACCATTTCAAGTGTGGCTATGGGGGTGTACTCGGAGGGTTTGAGAACCACGGTGTTGCCCATCCGGAGTGCCGGTATGATCTGCCAGATGGCGATCATCAGCGGCCAGTTCCAGGGGGCTATTGCAGCCACAACGCCGAGGGGCACACGGTACAGCGTGTCCTTGCGGTCGTTGTCCTCGTAGACAACTTCCGGGGGCAGCTCCAGACTGGCAGGGACTTGTGTCCATCCTACACAGGCCTGCATCTCGAACCTTGAGCCCGGCCCCGACAAGGGTTTGCCCTGTTCCCTGGTGATCAGATCGGCGAGGTATTCCGAGTTGTTCTCCAGAACGCTGGCAATGCTGGCGGTTATCTCCGCGCGTTCCTTGTCGCTGCGTTGAGCCCAGGCTGACTGGGCGCCTCTCGCGGACTGGACTGCGTGTTCAACCTCCTCTTCGGAGCTGATGGGTGCATGTCCGAGCAGGTCGCCGTTGGCGGGGTTCAAAATTTCATGGCTATTCGTGATCTCTCCGAATGTGCCATTCACTACGTTATGATATTTCTGCATTTTCTCTGCTCCTTCTCTACCAGTCAGAAGCCGATGACAGCAATGATCTGGGCATAGGTGTTCATGTCGTCGTCCTGAAGCTGGCTGCCGCCGTTACTGGCACTGTTCTCAGGTTGGTAGAAGCCGATCACCGGGCTGACGAACAGGTGTTCGTGAACGGCCCACTCGGCATAAAAGTTGATTTCCTGGCTGTCCAGAGTTCCGCTGCCTTGATTGGTGTCGCTAAAATCGAAAAACAGTGCGCCGACGGCTAGTGCTGGCGTGGGGTAAGCTTTCACACCCAGGTGAAGCACATCGGTGTCGGTGTTGAAGGGGCCGGCATAGTTGGCGGCAACTTCGCCCTGAAACCAGGTTCCATAACCGCGATTGAATCCGAAAAAGAGGGGGTCAAAGCCCTCGTCAAACTGAGAGAAGCGGGCGGTTACACTCGGGGACCACGGCGTGTCTTCAAAGCTCCACCCCGTCTCAACGTACCAGGCCTCGGCGTCCTTTCGGGAGCTGTCGTCCTGATCCTGAGTCACAAATTCGCCAGAGAGGAACAGTTGCTCGCTGCCGGCGTTCCCCTGATACCGGAGACTGGTGGTCTTCTGGCCATCCCGGTTGGTGAGGCCGAGGGCCTGGGCGTAGCGATCGTTCACATCCAGTCCCTCAATATGAAGAAGACCGAATGTTCCGTAAGGAGCAACGTATTCGAGGTTGATCCCGGCCAGCTCTGTATCAGCTTGGACGTTGTTGTCCGATTGAAGCCAGAACAGATCCGAGCGTATTCCGGAGTCACCGCCAATTCGTGCAATGGCGGTCTGGTCGAACGCTTTCCGAGCCGCGAGCCAGTAGGCACCACCCCGATCAAAGTCGAGCCCGCCGCCATTGAGACTGTCGCCCAGGTTGAGTGAATCGCCATTGATCAGGAAGCCGTCACCGATGGTAAAGTTCTGTCGTCCGAACGACACGTCCAGTCCGTCGGTGCCGAGTGCAGGAATGAGGTTGCCGGAACGGAAACCGATATAGGCATCCTCGAGATCAGTCCGGCGTTCGTTGCCTGAGGTAAAGCCGCCGGCGTCTCCGTCACCCCAAGTGCCCGAGGACAGAACGTTGAGGGCGCCATAAGCGGCAGCGTCGCTGTCGAGTGTGTAGTCTCCGGAAACCCCGAGTTTGATATAGCCTTCCTGCCAGGTTGCTCCGTCCTGGTCAGTATCGTTCAGGTAATTCTTGTCGCTGCTGAAAACACCGGCTGCTATTTCAAGGTCGCCGTTCAATTCGTAGTCGGGGCCACTTGAGAGTGGTGCGGCGAACGCTGTCGGCGTCATTAAGTGGGAGGTTAATATCCAGAAAACGGGCTTGTTCAATCGCTTGTTCTTAAACATTCTGACACCTGATTGTTATTGATCTGAAAGCCGGTACCACCTTTATTGCGGTTCGATATGAAGGCCTTGCCGTATTGATAAGGCTCTATGCCTTATATTCGTCAACTTCGGTCCTGAGTACTTTCTCTGTCGTGCCAGAACGTTTATTGATTGCGCCAATGATGGTCAGAGTTTGCTTGACTTTTGTTTAGTATTTGCTCATTTTTAGCGCTATTGTGATACAGGTATAAGAGGTCGCAAGAATGATTTTGTGTTCCAAATCTGGCGCTCGGGGCGCTCAGTTTGAAAGCTGGATCAGTAATATCAACTCTATATGTGGCCCGTTCGCCGCTGACCCTCGGGGCGGTGAGTTCTCTGGATTGGTTGAGAAAGTGGGTGGCGCCGGCCTGAATATGTCCAGAGTGAAAATTCAGGGGGCAGATCTTTATCGAACCTCAAAAGAGATACGAAAAAGTGTAGTTCCAGACTTTTTTTGTGTCTTTCAGGTGCGAGGAAAGTCTTTCGTTGAGCAAGTGGGTAACCGTTCTTCTATGGACGTGGGCGACATCGTATTGATGGATTCGGCTCTACCTTTTCGTTTTTCATACCCGTCCGCTGCTCAGCAAATTTCGCTCATCCTGCCACGTGACATCATTGAGAGGGTGCTGAGCCTCAGTAAGATCGAGCTGGGTGTGAAAATCCCCGCTCATTCCCATATCGCGAGCTTCGCCAGTCGATTGGTGGCGGAAGCCTCCTTGCACCAGAACCTCGATGTTGATGAGGGGGCCGCCATACTTGACTCGCTCGCTACCTTGATTAAGCCATCGGTGCTTAAGAGTGTCAGCGGGGTTGATCCAAAGGACAGAGTATTTCGGGATGCCTCCGAGTTTGTGAGGGCGAGCATTGGCCAGCCGGGCCTGAATGCGGATACGATTGCGGAGTCTATCGGTGTGTCGGTGCGAAGTCTTTATCGGGCGTTTTCTGCTCGTTCAACGACGCTCTCGGAGTTTGTGAAGGCGCAGCGCCTGGAAATGTGTGCGGACTACATCAGAGCAAATAAGGGGCAACTGAATCTGACCGAGGCGTCCTATCGGTTTGGCTTTTGCAGTTCCAGCTATTTCTCGACCGCGTTTAAACAGCGATTCGGCTATACCCCATCGGACTTCAAAAAGCGCTGCGCCTGAATTGAGTGAAGGGGGGCTTGGCTGCCGGTGGTGTCTATGACATTTCTCGTTCCGTTGTGAAATCGGTCTTGCTGGCGACATCTCTCAGGCCACCGAAACGCCGATAAAACTTCTCACCGGGCCCCGGCAGAGGGCCGGAAGCGTTTTCCAGGGTTTCATCCAGCCACTGTTCAGCCCGCACATAGATTTGGCGATACAGATTTCGGCAGAGTTGCTTGGCGCTGCGCCCTTCCCAGTCTCCCGGCAGCAATTCATCGGGCAGGATGGGGTCCCGGAGCAGAATTTTCCGATACTCGTGTATGAGCAGGATGCGGACGGTCAGGCATTCCTCAGGGCTGAGGGTGTCATCGGACTGCAGTTCGCGCCAAAGCGGGCGAAACTGGCTCAGGAAGCGTCGATACCGGCCGCCGAGTTCATCCAGGTTCCAGCTTTCGCGAACTTGCAGTCGCAGTGCCCTCGGGCTCTTTTGCTCCATTGGCACCGTCTGCATGACGATGGTGTCCTCCAGGGCGCCCCATTCCTGGAGCATCGGTATCAGCTCGCTGCGGGTGAACCTGGGGTGCTCCATCAGGCCGGGTGCCATACTGCCAAAGCTGAGCCACTTCAGTTCATCCCGAACCTTCTGGCGAAGCTCGGGAGATAGCTGGTTCAGATACACCAGGCACCAGCTACCGCTCCATTCCTCCGTTTCCAGATTGTAGACGTGCTGGAAGGCCTGCTCGAAGCGGCGCAGCCCGGGGCCGGTGAGGCTGTAGTAACTGCAGCGCCCGACTTTCTCTGTTTGCAGCCAGGATTCCTGAACCAGGCGATAAACAGAGGTTCGAACCAACCGTTGACTGATGCCCATGGGCTCCACCAGCTTCATCAGGCTGCCTAGCCAGACGTTGCCTCCACGAGGAACGATGGCGTCGCCGTAGATTGTGCTGATAAGAGAACCGGCGCGCAGCGGCCGCTTTTTCTGAAAGTTTTGGACGAGTAGTTCGAGCTGGCTTTTAGCAGTCATGGACTTAAGTTCGCAAATAAGAATCAATGAAACACGTTGGACGTATTATGCGGGTCTTTCGTGTCAGGTAAAGGTTTGTCTCTCTGGTTGCTCTGCTGGCGCATTTTATGTGCGTCGACTTTGGCTCAGTGGGCATGGTGAGACTCCGTGAAATCGGTTGACACTGGCATTATGATACAATAAGTTCGTTAAATGTTCGCCATCGGTATCGAATTATATCGAGGGCGAAGAAACAAAAATACATTCAAGCCCTGCACAATATCGGGAGAACAAGAACAATGCTTAAAACAATGATGCGCCGCGCAGGACAATGCGCAGTGGTTGCTGCTGCATGCCTCATGATGAGTGCGCAGGCCGCTGAACCAATCAAAATCGGGTCGTTCCTGTCAGTCACAGGGCCGGCATCCTTTCTTGGCGATCCCGAGCTGAAAACACTCGAGATGTACGTCGAGAAAATCAATGAAGAAGGCGGTGTCCTCGGGCGTCAACTGGAGTTGATCCACTATGACGACGTTGGCAATGCTTCCTCCGCCCGTAACTTCGCCAGCCGTCTGATCCGTTCGGATCGAGTGGATATCATTGTGGGCGGCAGCACCACCGGCGCCACAATGGCTGCGGTTCCGCTGATTGAGCAGGCACAAGTTCCGTTTATCTCTCTGGCAGGTGCGGTCGTCATTACGACCCCGGTGAAGAAGTGGGTATTCAAAACCCCTCAGTCTGACCGCATGGCGGCGGAACGTATCCTGGCGGACATGAAAGACCGTGGAATTACCAAGATTGGTCTGATTTCCGGCACAGGTGGCTTTGGCAGTTCCGGCCGCACCCAGACTCTGGAGGTGGCAGAACAGATGGGTATGGATGTGGTGGCTGATGTTACCTATAGCGGATCTGATACGGATATGACCGCACAGCTGACCAATATCCGTAACACGAAAGGAGTGGAAGCCGTCCTCAACTTTGGTTTTGGTCAGGGGCCCGCTATCGTCACCCGTAACTATGTTCAGTTGGGAATGAAGCTTCCGTTCTATCAATCTCACGGTGTCGCGTCTGACAGCTTCCTTGATTTGGCGGGTTCGTCAGCCGAAGGGCTTCGCCTGCCGGCATCCCCCTTGTTGGTTCCAGACTCGTTGCCGCAAGAGGATCCTCAGAAAGAAGTGGTTCAGAATTACAAGGCCGAATATGAAGCTCACTGGGACTCCAAGGTTTCAACCTTTGGCGCCTACGCCTATGACGGGCTGATGCTGGCCGTTCGTGCCATTGAAAAGGCAGGCTCTACCGATCCTGAGGCGGTACGCGGTGCTCTGGAAAATATTCAGGGTTATGTCGGGGTGACCGGTGAGTTCAACATGTCGCCGGACGACCACAATGGCCTTGATGCCGACTCCTTCCGCATTCTGGAAGTCCAGAACGGCGAATGGAAACTGATCGACTGAACTCCCTTTTCACCTGTCTCGCGGCTGGCGGCTGTCCTTTTGGACGGGTCGCCAGCTGATGTTCGACCGGAACCACCGCTATGCTCGCAGAATTCTTACAGTACCTGTTCACCGGGATTACTATCGGTGCGACTTACGCCCTGATAGCCCTCGGTTTTACCCTGATTTATAACGCCAGCCACGTCATCAATTTTGCCCAGGGCGAGTTCTTGATGATTGGCGGTATGGCGACCGTTTCCCTGACAGCCATGGGAGTGCCCATGGTGATTGCAGTTGTGCTGGCGGTCATTCTGGCAGGTGTGCTGGGTATTGCCCTTCAGCGCTTCGCCATCGCACCGGCCAAACAGGCCGATGTAGTAACTCTGATTATCATCACCATCGGTGCATCCATTTTCATTCGGGGCATTGCTCAGGTTGTCTGGGGCAAGGAGTACCACGTGATGCAGAATTTCAGCACGGACCAGCCTATCCAGGTCTTTGGCGCAGTGCTGAACAGCCAAAGCCTGTGGGTTCTTGGTATTGGCGCGGTCATGGTGGTGGCTCTGGTGTTGTTCTTTACCAAGACCTTGATCGGTAAAGCGATTCTTGCGACATCCATGAACAAGGAGGCGGCGCGCCTGGTGGGGATCCGTACCCAGATGGTGCTCATGCTGGCGTTTATGGTGTCTGCCCTGCTGGGCTCGGTGGCTGGCATTGTGGTTGCCCCGATTACCTTCACGTCCTATGACATCGGCATCATTCTCGGCCTGAAAGGCTTTGTTGCTGCGGCTATCGGCGGTCTCGGCAGCGGTGTCGGTGCTGTTGTCGGTGGCCTTGCGCTCGGTATTGTTGAAGCCATGGCGGCCGGTTACATCTCGTCTGATTACAAGGACGCCGTCGCGTTTTCCATGATTCTGCTGGTGCTTTTCTTTATGCCCCGAGGATTGTTCGGTGCCAAAGTAGTGGAGCGCGTCTGATGTTGAACCGGTTTATGCAGTCGCGCCTGCGGGGTCTGGTGATCCTCGCACTAATTCTGAGTATTCTTCCGGCTTTTCTGGGCAACCCGTTTCACTATGAACTGGCCATCCAGATGGCCATTATCGCCGCTACGGTTGTCGGTCTGAACCTGTTGGTGGGCTTTGCCGGCCAGATCAGTCTCGGTCATGCCGGGTTTTTTGGCCTCGGTGCTTACTTCACGGGCATTGCAACCGGGACTTACGGCTGGTCTTCATTGCCCGCGCTGGTGGTAGGGGCCATCGTAGTCGGCACTATTGCCTGGCTGGTCGGGCGCCCGATTCTGCGCCTGAAAGGGCATTACCTGTCTATGGCAACCCTCGCAGTGGGCTTCATTATTGCCATCATTCTGAACAACGAACGTGCCATTACCGGCGGCCCGGACGGAATGCCGGTTCCTGCTCTGGATCTGTTCGGCTGGGAGCTAAGTACGTTTGGTCGATATTCATTGTTTGGTATCGAGATTTCTGGCGTTCAGGCATGGTATATCCTGGCCAGCGTGGTTCTTCTGGTGGCAGTCTGGTTTGCCCTGAATCTCATTGAATCGCCTATCGGAAGAGCCTTGCGCTCCGTGCACGGCTCGGAAGTGGCTGCCAGCGTAGTGGGAGTCGATACGGCAAAGTACAAAAGCCTTGTGTTTGTAATTTCCGCCATCTATGCAAGTGTGATGGGAGGGCTTTACGCTCACTTCCAGGGCTTTATCACTCCGGCCGTAGCCAGCTTCGAATTCTCTATTCTCTTTATCACCATGGTTGTCCTTGGCGGTATGGGCTCCACATTCGGCGTGATTCTGGGCGCCGTGGTTTTGAAACTGTTGCCCCAGGTTCTGGCGGACTTCCAGGAGCTCGAAACCGTCATGTTCGGCCTGATCCTGATGCTGACTATGATATTTATGCCCAAAGGGCTACTTCCGACCCTGACCGCTGCTGTTTCCAAAAGAATGCGCAAAAAAGCGGGAGGTGAGGCATGACAGCTCTGGTTGAAGTGAAAGGGTTGGATAAGGCCTTTGGTGGTGTGCATGCAGTTGAAGGGGTCAGTTTCGCCGTAGAGGCCGGACAGGTCTATTCTGTCATTGGTCCGAACGGCGCCGGTAAGACCACGCTGTTCAACCTGATCACCGGCCTCTACACCCCCACAAGAGGTGAGATCCTG
The DNA here is from genome assembly GCF_056857915.1 of Marinobacter sp. B-12. Lineage (NCBI taxonomy): Bacteria > Pseudomonadati > Pseudomonadota > Gammaproteobacteria > Pseudomonadales > Marinobacteraceae > Marinobacter > Marinobacter sp. B-12. The sequence continues at coordinate 70,536 of NZ_JBSXOB010000041.1, forward strand.
CTCAACGGTGAAAGTACCGCGAAGCTCGAGCCGAACCAGCTTGCGGAGCGGGGCATGTGCCGGACCTTTCAGCAGATGCAGATCTGCATGAATATGACCGCCATCGAGAACGTGATGCTGGGCCGGCATCTTCAGCTCAGGAACAGCCTGTTTACCACGTTGTTCCGGTTGCCGTCTCTGCGTAACAACGAGACTGCTGCTCGTAAACGCGCCGCTGATCTTATGGAATACGTTGGCTGCGGTGATTACCTGGATACGGAAGCCTCCGCCATGTCCTACGGCGCGCTCAAGCGGCTCGAAATTGCACGGGCCCTGGCAGCCGAACCAAAGGTGATTCTTCTGGATGAGCCGGCGGCGGGCCTGAATGCCACGGAAACCTCGGCGCTGGAGGCGTTGATCCGGAAAATTGCGGACCAGGGCATAACCGTGATGTTGGTTGAGCACGATATGAAACTGGTGATGGGGATATCCGACCGGTTGCTGGTGCTGAACTATGGTCGCGTTCTGGCCGAGGGTGCCCCCGAAGAAGTCCGTCAGAACCCGGACGTTATTGCCGCCTACCTGGGTGGCTGAGCAAGGAGACATTTCACATGAGCGAGCAACACACTGAAATGGCGCCTGCCCAGCCAAGCAGTGAGCAGGCCAGTCAGGAGATGCTGTCTATCCGAGGGCTGGTAACATCTTATGGCCAGATCGAAGTGCTGCATGATGTGGATATCCACATCAATAGTGGTGAGATCGTATCGCTTGTCGGTGCCAATGGTGCCGGCAAATCAACCCTCCTGATGACTATCTCCGGGCTGCAGCCTACTGATCGGGGCTCGGTTTCCTTTGAAGGCAAGGACCTCGCAAAGATCGCAGCGGACCAGCGGGTGGCTGATGGCATCGTGCAGGTGCCTGAGGGCCGGCAGGTTTTCAAGGACCTCAGTGTCCATGACAACCTTCTTCTGGGAGCCTATACCCGTGGAAAAACCCCCGAGGTAATGGACGACCTGGAGCGCATGTACACCAAGTTCCCCATCCTTCGCCAGAAACGCCATAACCTGGCTGGTGAGCTTTCCGGTGGCCAACAACAGATGCTTGCCATGGGGCGGGCACTGATGGCCAAGCCAAGACTGCTGCTTCTCGACGAGCCCAGCATGGGCCTTGCACCGTTGATCATCGAAGAGATATTCAACATCGTTAAAGAGCTCAAGGAGGAGGGCATTACCATTTTCCTGGTTGAACAAAATGCGTCTCAGGCATTGGCACTGGCCGACCGTGGCTATGTATTGGAGACCGGAAAGGTGGTGATTGAGGGAACCGGCCAGGAACTGCTCAGCAACGAGAAGGTGCGTGAGGCGTACCTGGGCATGTAATGTTTTCCCGGCTCTGTGAAAACGGCCGCGAAAAAGCCCCGCACGGAGGCGGGGCTTTGGTGCTTCACCCTCTGTGAACCTTTTGTGGGGTCGTCAGATGAGATTGTAAAGGAACACCACCGTGATGCCAGCGGGCGTCAGATACCGGAGCACCAGCATAAAGGCCCTGTAGGCTCCGCCTTGCAGGCCGATATCCGCTGCCAGTCCTTGCCGCTTCATGGCCCAACCTGCGAACAGTGCAATCGTGAGTCCGCCCAGGGGCATCATCAGATTGGAGACAAGGAAGTCGAGCAGGTCAAACACCGTTTTGCCCTCAAACAACGTGATGAAGCCCAATGGATGTAAATCTTCCCATACGTTGAACGACAGCACCGTACCGATTCCGATAAACCAGATCGCCAGCCCGCCACCAAGTGCACTCTTTGCCCGGCTGACCCCTTTGTGTTCTTCCAGCCACTCCACTACCGGCTCCAGCATGGAGATAGCAGAAGTAATGGCGGCCACCAGCAGAAGGGCGAAGAAGAGGGTGCCAAAGAGAGCACCGCCGCTCATCTGACCGAACGCCAGTGGCAGGGTCACGAAGATCAGGCCGGGGCCAGTTCCGGGTTCGAGACCGTTGGCAAACACCAGGGGAAAGATGGCGAGTCCGGCAAGCAGCGCCACACTGGTATCAAGAACGGCAATGGTCATTGCCGTTCTGGCAATATTGACGTCCTTTGGCAGGTAGGAGCCGTAGGCCATAAGCACGCCGATCCCGATACTGAGAGTAAAAGCAGCATGGCCCAGAGCGGTAAGAACACCGGCGGTGCTCAGTTTGCTGAAATCGGGGGAGAACATGAAGCTCACGGCCCGGCCGAAGCTGCCGCTGTTCATGGCATAGATCACCATGACAACCAAAAGCAGGAACAGCAGCGGCATCAACATGTTGACAGCTTTCTCGAGCCCTGAGCGAATACCGCGGCCAACGATAACCACCACAATCATCATGAATACCGAATGCCACAACAACAGTTCCCAGGGATTTGCGAGTAGTCCGCCGAACTGACCACCTATGGTCTCGGCGTCCGCGCCGGTAAACAGGCCGGAAGCGGCCTTGCCAATGTAAACCAGAGCCCACCCACCAATGACGGCATAAAACGATAACACCAGGAACGAGGCAATCACGCCGTTCCAACCGATCACTCTCCAGCCCCGGGACACTCCCTCGGATTGGGTCAGGGTACGCATGGTGGCTACAGGGCTTTGACCACCCCGGCGGCCGATCATGGTTTCAGCGATCAATACCGGTATTCCAATCAGGAAAATGCAGGCTAGGTAGACAAGAACGAACGCGCCACCGCCGTTCTCTCCGGTAATGTAGGGAAACTTCCAGATGTTTCCGAGGCCAACGGCCGAACCGGCAGCTGCCAGGATGAAGGCCATCCTTGAAGACCAGAGGTTGTCGGCCTGCTGGTGTGATTGGGTACTTTGATTCATTGTGGTCTCCGGCTAGTTGTTTTTGTCGGATGAACGTTGCTGGTCTGATTGAGAGGCGGGACGGCGGCTTATTCGAGGATGTCGTTCATTGCGTCTGCCACCCTTGGCAGGACTCGATCGTTAAGCCCTGCTACATTGACGCGGCTGCTGTCGAGCAGATAGATACCATGCTCCGTCCGTAGCCGGGCAACCTGCTCCGGACTGATCCCTAGGAACGAAAACATACCTCGTTGACGGGCAATGAAACGGAAGTCTCCCACCGGGGCTAATGTGTCGGCAAAGGCATGGCGCAGGTGCAGTATGCGCTCGCACATGCCATTCAGTTCGTCCTGCCATTGGGCTCGCAATTTCTCATCTTCCAGAATGGTTTCCACGATGGCCGCGCCATGGGCCGGTGGCATGGAGTAGTGGGAGCGGATGATGCCAAGCAACTGACTCGTTGCCGCCGAGTTGACGGATGCCGTACCAGAGATCAGTGCCAGGGCTCCCGTGCGCTCGCGATAAAGCCCAAAGTTCTTGGAGCAGGACGCAGCAATGATCATTTCCGGCACGGCACCTGCCAAATGCCTCACACCTGCCGCATCAGCCTCGAGGCCTTCACCAAGACCCTGATAGGCCATGTCCACGAATGGCAGCAGGCCCTTGCGCTGAATCAGGCTGGTGACTTCTTTCCATTGCTCCAGGCTCAGATCTGCGCCTGACGGGTTATGGCAGCAACCATGAAGTAGCACCACATCACCCGCATTGGCGGTTTCAAGGGTTTCCTGCATGCCGGCGAAGTCTACCTCCAGGGTGTTCGGATTGAGGTACGAATATTCGCGGATGGTCAGGCCCGCTCCCCCCAGGAGTGGTAGGTGATTAGCCCAAGTTGGAGTGCTCACCCATACGGTGATGTCCGTTTTACACAGGCGTAGAAACTCTGCCGCCATGCGTAGGGCACCACAGCCGCCTGGGGTCTGGACAACGGAGGTTCGGCCATCTCTGATCAGCGGACTGTTGTCCCCCAGGATCAGCGCTGCCATGGCGTTGTTGAAGCCAGCAGAGCCTGCGGGCCCGACATAGCTCTTGGTGGTCTCTCCCTCCAGCAGGCGCCGTTCGGCTTCGGTCACGGCGGCCATGATGGGCGTGTTGCCGGCGTCATCCTTGTAAACGCCAATACCCAGGTCCACCTTATCCGGCCGGGTGTCTTCCCGGAATTGCAGCATCAGTTGCAGGATCGGGTCTTGTGGCAGGGGATTCAGGGCTTCAAACATGATTCGCCTCCTTATCGGCCTGCTGGGTGCGGATGAGGGTTGGGCGGCCGGTGTCGAGCGCCTTGACCAGTTGGGTCTGTTTTTCGCGGATGGCGTCTGCCGCCTGTTCGCGTACAGGCCCGTAGCCTCGAACGTCGGCTGGCAGTTCTGCCAGCTGCAGGAAGGTTTCGTAGTTGCTTGCGTCCAATTCCTGCCCAATCCGGGTGATCAGGCGTTGATAGTCTTTCAGCATGGCGCGATCCAGTTTCCGGTCTGCAGAGTAACTGAACGGGTCCACCGCGGTTCCGCGCAGGCCGCGGAATTTTGCCAACAGCCGGAAGGCCCGGAACATCCAGGGGCCGAACCGGCGCTTTTTTGGGCGTCCCTGGGCATCGGTTTCTTTGCCGAGCAGGGGCGGTGCCAGGTGGAAGTGGACCTTGAAGTCACCTTCAAAAGTTTCCTGCACTTCTTTCATGAAGTCCGTTTCCGCAAACAGCCGGGCCACTTCGTACTCGTCCTTATAGGCCATAACTCGATACAGTTGCTGTGCCACGGCACGGGTCAGGAGCAGGTTTGTCTGACCCAGGGCTTCCTCGGCTTTCCGGACTTCGGCAACACCGGCCCGGTACTGATCGGCCCAGCGCCGGTTCTGATAGTTAACCAAGTGCCCGTGACGGGTCTCGATCAGCTCATCAAGGGTCGGCTCGGACTTGGCATCCACAACGTTCGCGCCGCCGGTGTCCAGCAGGTCCGTTACCGCGCTCAGATCAACAGCCGCCACACGGCCCCAGCCGAAGGCTTCCTTGTTGCGATCAACGGCAACACCGTTGAGTTCGATGGCCTTCATCAGGGCCGCTTCAGACAAGGGCAGCAACCCTTTCTGCCAGGCAAAACCAAGCATCATGACGTTGGAAAATACGGTGTCCCCGAACAGCTTGTCGGCGATACCATTGGCATCAAGCTGACCAAAGTGGTCCTCGCCAACGGCATCCCGGAGCAGGCCGAGCCGCTTGTCGGCCTTCATGTCGGCATCGCGGAAGAGCACATAGTCGGCGGTGGGCAGTTCCGCTTCGTTGGCGACAATCCGGGTGTGGTTCGGCCTCAGTACACTGAGGGCCTTCTGGGAGGAAGCCACCACCAGATCGCAGGCAATAACCGCATCGGCCTGACCATTGCTGATCCGAACCTGATTCAGCTTGTCAGGGGATGGCGCCAGGCGCACGTAACTCAGTACCGTCCCGCCTTTCTGGGCAAAACCCATGAAATCCAGTACCGAGGCGCCCCGGGATTCCAGGTGTGCAGCCATGGTGATCAGTTGGCCCACGGTAACGACACCTGTACCACCAACACCGCCAACGAGAAGATCGTAAGAGCCGGTCATTTCCGGCAGGTTTGGCTTTGGGGTAGCTGCCAGCTTGGTGGTTAGCATCAGGCCGGTATCCATGCCTCGGGACTTGCGCAGTTGCCCGCCTTCAATGGTGACAAAGCTGGGGCAAAAGCCATTGACGCATGAGAAGTCCTTGTTGCAGGAGGACTGGTCAATCTTGCGCTTTCGGCCCAGTTCGGTTTTACGTGGCACAACCGACAGGCAGTTGGACTGCACCGAGCAATCGCCACACCCCTCACAAACGTGGTGGTTGATAAACGCCCGCTTTGCCGGGTCCGGGAACTGCTTGCGCTTGCGACGCCGGCGCTTTTCGGCGGCACAGGTCTGATCGTAGATCAGCACGGTACAGCCTGGAATATCCCTCAATTCCCGTTGAACCACATCCAGTTCGGAGCGGTCGTGGAAAGTGACGTCGTTCGGAAACTGGTTCTCATGCCCTTTGTACTTCTCGGGTTCATCGCTGAGCACCACGACCCGGCGAACGCCTTCGGAGGCTACCTGCTGGGCAATCATGGGAACGGTGATCTGGCCATCCACCGGCTGGCCGCCAGTCATGGCGACAGCGTCATTGAACAGGATTTTGTAGGTAATATTGATTCCGGCTGCTACTGCCTGGCGGATAGTCATGGAGCCCGAATGGAAGTAAGTGCCCTCGCCAAGGTTCTGAAACACATGAGGGTTGCCGGTGTAACGGCTCTTGCCGATCCAGTTGACCCCTTCACCACCCATCTGAATCAACGATTCCGTGTTCCGGCCCATCCAGGAGGCCATGAAGTGGCAACCGATGCCCGCCAGTGCCTTGCTGCCTTCGGGCACTTTGGTAGACGTGTTGTGAGGGCAGCCGGCACAGAAATAGGGTAGGCGCCTGACACCGCCCGGATCCTGAGCATTGGACATGACGCTGATCTCGGCCATGCGCTCACTGAAGTCGACAGAGAAGAACCGGCCAAGCCTGGCAGCAAGGAAGCCGGCAACCAGTTTCGGGCTCAGCTCACCGACGTAGGGAATCAGCGGGCGCCCCAGTTCATCCTGCTTGCCGGTAATCAGTACCTCGCCGGGGCGATCCGGCTCGGACATGTACTCTTTGATCTGGCTTTCGATGATGCCCCGCTTCTCTTCGATGACCAGGACTTCTTCCTTGTCATGAACGAAACTGAGAATGCCGCGGCGCTCCAGTGGCCAGACCATGCCGATTTTATAGATATCCAGCCCCAGGTCCCGGGCTTTGTCTTCATCGATTCCGAGGAGATCGAGAGCTTCCAGCAGGTCCAGGTGGCCCTTGCCGGTGGTCACAATGCCGAAACGGGCTTGTTGATTGTTGTACAGGCAGCGGTCAATCGGGTTTGCTCGTGCAAAAGCCTGCACGGCCGCCAGTTTGTGTTCGATCCGGGTTTCCAGCTGCGGGCCAGGCAGGTCCGGCCAACGATAGTGAAGACCGCTCTCGGGTGCCGTGAAGTCGTCGGGGGTTACAAACTCCGGTTCGGGTGGCAGGTCGACGGAGGCGGCGCTTTCCACCGTCTCGGAGATCGCCTTGAACCCCACCCAGCAGCCACTGTAACGGGACAAAGCGTATCCCCATAGGCCGAATTCCAGATACTCGGCGATGTTAGCCGGGTTGATGGTGGGCATGAAAAAACTCATGAACGCCACGTCGGATTGGTGGGGCATGGAGGATGACACGCAGCCATGGTCATCACCTGCAACCACCAGAACACCGCCATGGGGAGACGAGCCGTAGGTGGTGCCGTGTTTCAGTGCATCGCCTGCGCGATCCACTCCGGGGCCCTTGCCGTACCAGAGGCCAAACACACCATCCACCTGCCGGTCATCGTCGGTTTCCACCTGCTGGGTGCCGAGCATGATGGTAGCGGCCAAGTCTTCGTTAATAGCCGGGACGAAATCGATGCGGTTATCATCCAGCAGGGTTTGGGCCTGCCAGAGCGCCTGGTCATACGCGCCGAGAGGGGAGCCGCGGTAACCACTGACCAACCCCGCCGTGTTTAATCCCTGTTTACGATCCAGAGCTGCCTGCATCAGGGGTATGCGGACCAAGGCCTGTGTTCCTGTCAGAAAAACCCGACCTGACTTCCGCAAGTAGCGGTCTTCGAGTTTGTACTGGTCAAGCTGAGGGGAATCGGCGGACATGGAGTCCTCCTTTTTGTCGATATTATGACCAAAATTCTAGAGGGAAGTTCGCAAAAGGTGCTTGCGAATTAGGCAGCAGTCTGGATGGTTTGCGAAAGATTATTTTGTTAGACACAATGCTTAGAAAGGATATTGCACGAAAATAAGGTGTTACTAAATGAAACGGGTTGATCTCGATAAGCTGGACCAGAGAATCCTGTCGGTGCTCCAGCAGGATGGTCGTATCAGTAACCAGCTATTGGCGGAACAGGTGGGGTTGTCGCCAGCCGCCTGCTGGCGGCGGGTTCGGACCCTGGAGGAAAATGGCGTGATCCTGGGATACAGTGCCAGATTGGATCCTGAAAGCGTCGGGCAGGGGCTCTGCGTGCTGGTAAACCTGTCATTGCAGAGGCACAACCTCGACAGCACGGCGGAGATCGAGCAGCAGGTCAGCAGCTACCCGGAGGTGCTTCAGTGCTTTGCCGTAACGGGGAGCGCCGACTTTGTCCTGCGGGTCGTGGTACGAGACATGGCCAGTTACGATCGATTCCTGAACAGCAAGATCTTTACCTTGCAGGGCATTGCCCAGGTGCATTCAAACTTCGCATTGCGGGAGATCAAGAACACCGAGACCATCCCGGTGGATGGTCTGGTGTGAGGTGATTGAAGCAGAACCCGGACAGGTGCCTGAAGGGTTGGGGAAAAAGCCCGGGAGCCCGAGGTTATTCGGGCTTTTTTGCAACCAGTGTCAGAATATCGTAGCTCGCAACCAGTTCGTCGTTCTGATTGTGAACCTGCACATCCCAGACCACTACACCCTGAGGGTGTCCGTCTGGCGATGTCCGACCCTGATCGATTTTGCGCTTGCAGGTTAGCCGCGCCCTGATCGTATCCCCAGGGGCTACGGGTTCGATAAAACGCAGGGTGTCCAGGCCATAATTCGCCAGAACCGGACCTTCTCCCGGAGACACGAACAGGCCTGCCGCGGCGGACAGTACGAAGTAGCCGTGGGCAATGCGCTTTCCGAACTGGGATTCCCGCGCTGCAAGCTCATCGAAGTGCATGTAGAAATGGTCGCCGGAGAGGCAACCGAAGTTGACGATGTCTGCTTCGGTAACGGTACGGCGGTGGGTCAGCAAGGACTCGTTGATCTGGAGATCCTCAAAGTGGCGGCGGAACGGGTGAACCTCAGTTTCGATAACATCAGCCCCTCGCACATACTCACGGGTTACCGCTGCCAGCATACTGGGAGAGCCCTGGATTGCCGTGCGCTGCAGATAGTGGTGTACCGCGCGAATGCCACCCAGTTCTTCACCTCCGCCGGCGCGGCCAGGACCGCCGTGCTTGAGCATGGGCAGGGGAGAGCCGTGGCCCGTAGATTCTTTCGCCGCTTCTGCGTCCAGCAGGTGTAGCCGGCCGTGGAAGGCGGCAAGCAGTGGCGCGACTTTGCCGGCAATCGCGGGGTCGCGGGTGGTCAGAGTGGTGACCAGGGACCCGCGGCCTTTCGAACACAGGTCGACAGCATCCTCAATGGTGTCATAAGGAACCACGGTGGCGACCGGACCGAACGCTTCAATATCATGGGCTCCGCAGCCGTTTTCCGGGTTTCGGCACAGCAGCAGGTGGGGCTCAATGAAGGCGCCGTTCTCGGTACCCTCGCCGGTGGGCTTGAAGTTGCCCTCGCCGCCGACCACCAGTTCACTGGTTTTGAGCAGTTCCTGGATGTTGGCTTTTACATCTTCCATCTGGTCAATGGAGGCCAGTGCCCCCATCCGCACGCCTTCCACGGAAGGATCGCCAACGGTGATTTTTGACAGTCGCTCTTTCAGCTTGTCGCAGACCGCATCGGCCTGGTTTCTGGGCACCAGAACGCGACGGATCGCGGTACATTTCTGACCGGCTTTGGCGGTCATCTCGCGGCCCACTTCCTTGACAAAAATGTCGAATTCTTCGTGCTCGGGGGTTACGTCTGGCGCGAGGATTGCGCTGTTCAATGAGTCGGCTTCCGCATTGAACGGGATCGAGCGGTTAATGATGTTCGGGTGGTTTCGAAGCTTACGTGCGGTGGTGGCGGATCCGGTGAAGGTGACCACATCCTGTTCTTCGAGGTGCTCGAACAGGTCGCCGGTGCTGCCGATGATCAGTTGCAGGCTGCCCTCCGGCAGGGCACCGGATTCCTGCATCAGGCGAACCGCCAGTTCGGTCACGTAGCAGGTGGATGTAGCCGGTTTTACGATGGAGGGCATGCCCGCCAGGAACGTAGGCGCGAATTTCTCCAGCATGCCCCACACCGGAAAGTTGTAGGCATCAATGTGAACGGCCACGCCGCCCCGGGGCACCAGGATGTGAGTGCCGGCAAAGTGGTTGTTTTTGCCGAGTGGTGTTATCGGGCCTTCGTGCACCACGTTGCCGGAAGGAAGCTCACGCCGCCCCATGCTGGCGTAGGAAAACAGCGTGCCGAAGCCGCCATCAATATCGATGCCGTTGTCACCCTTGGTCGAGCCGGTGTGCATTGACAGTGCGTAGAGTTCTTTTTTGTGTTCCTGAAGGTATTGAGCCATGGCCTTGAGTGCCAGAGCGCGCTCCTGGAAGTCCATGGCCATCAGGTTCTTGCCGCCAACGGTGCGGCCGTATTCCACGGTTTTCTTGAAATCGAGGGTATCGTCGTGGGTGTGCGCCACGGTCTGGCCGTTGATGGCGCTGGGCAGGGCCTTGGCGGCCGTGTCACCGACCCACTGGCCGGCAATGAAACTTTTCAGGACTGACATGGGGAACTCCGTTCGTTTCTGAACTGCCAAGGCAAGCCCCGCTTGCGTGGAACTTGCCTTGCTCGTGTTTTGCTTGTAGGTCTTCTGGAAACTACATCTCGTCGTAATCCAGAATCACCTTGTCGCTGATCGGGTAGCACTGGCAGGAGAGCACATAGCCGGCTTCCACTTCGTAGTCTTCCAGAGCAAAGTTCTGGTCCATTTCCACTTCGCCTTCTAAAACCTTTGCGCGGCAAGTGGAGCAAACGCCGGCTTTGCAGGAGTAGGGCAGGTCCGCGCCTTCTTCGTTACCGGCATCCAGAATGCTTTTGGTGTCTCGAACCAGTGGGAACGTCAGGGTGCGGCCATCGGCAATCACGGTGACTTCGCTCACCGACTTCGGATCTACCTGGGATGGGGCTCTGTCCTTGCGGGCTTGGGGCGCACCACCGGCCGGCGTGAACAGCTCGAAGTGAATCCTGCTTTTGTCCATGCCGTGGCGAAGCAGCGAGTCCCGCACGTCTTCCGTCATTAGCTGGGGGCCGCAAATGAAGGCTGCGGTGAGCTCCTTGGCGTTTATCCAGTGATCAAACAGCGCGTCGCATTTGTCATGGTCAATTCGCCCGTTGTACAGGTCAATGTCCTGCTCTTCTCGGGTGAAGATGTAAACCAGGTTCAGCCGTGCCATGAACTCATTCTTGAGATCCTGTAGCTCGTCCCTGAACATGGTGCTGCTCGTGGCCTTGTTGCCGTAGAACAGGGTGACCTCGCTTTTGGGCTCGGTTTCCAGTGTCGTCTTGACGATCGACAGGATCGGAGTAATGCCGCTGCCAGCGGCTACCGCCAGGTAGTTGCCTTCCCGCTCGGGGTCCAGATCAATGGAGAAGTGGCCTTGGGGGGGCATGACTTCCAGCGTTTCTCCGGGTTTCAGCTGTTCATTGGCAAACGTGGAGAAGCGGCCGCCCGGAACCTGTTTGACCGCAATACGAAGCTCTTGGTCGTTAACACTGCGGCAGATCGAATAGGAGCGGCGCACTTCCTCTCCATCCAGCTGCGTTCTGACAATCAGGTGCTGGCCCTGCTTGTAGCTGAACGTGTCTGCCAGATCCTTAGGCAGATCAAAAGCAAGTGATACGGCGTTTCTTGTTTCGGGTCTGATCTCTTTGAGGGTCAGTGAGTAAAATTTATTCATGATCGTATCGGCTCTAGATGCATTTGAAATAGTCGAAGGGCTCGAGGCATTCCGTGCAGCGATAAAGGGCTTTGCAGGCGGTTGATCCAAACTCACTGACCTGTTCCGTATCCGTGCTGCCACAGTGGGGGCAGGCAATGATGTCCGGCTCTCCAAGCAGGCTCAGTTTGCTGGAGCTGCCTTCGGGGGGAGCGATTCCGAACGCCCGAAGCTTTTCTTTGCCTTCGGCTGTGATCCAGTCGGTGGTCCAGGCCGGGGTCAGCACCTGGTTGATGTTCGGGGCCCGGAAGCCTGCGGCGCGCATGGCTTCGATGATCAGTTCTTCGATCAACTCGGTAGCTGGGCAGCCGGAATAGGTAGGCGTGACATCAATGGACAGTTCTTTGCCATCCCATCTCACGGCACGGACAATCCCGAGCTCTACGACGCTTACCGCCGGCACCTCAGGATCCTTTACCGCTTCGAGAAGTGCCCAGATGTCATCCTCGGTCAGCAGATCGGGACGGGCGTTTGCCGGCACCCGATCGCTGGCAATCAGAATGTCGACGGCTGACCGGCTGTCTGAGTTACCAGGTTGTGGCATCGGGATAGGCCCTTTGCAGGAACTGCATTTCTGCCAGAATAAATCCAAGGTGCTCGGTGTGCTCGCCGTGTTTGCCGCCCATGTACATCCAGGCGTCATCGGCACCCGGTGTCAGCGTTGCCTGGGTGAGCACTTCATTGACCATTTCGCGCCAGTTGCTGGCAAGCTGGTCTGGCTCTGGGCCAATGCCCGCCTCGGCCATGATGTGATCTGTATCGTCCGGGGTAATCAGTTCGCCCGTAAAACGCCAGAGGATATCCACGGCGTCCTGCATGCGGCGATGGCTTTCCTCGGTACCATCGCCCAGACGCTTGATCCACTCGGAAGACCGGCGCAGGTGATAGGTGGCTTCCTTCAATGCCTTCGCAGCAATACCGGCAACGCGTTCATCGCTGGAGTCGACCAAACTCTTGAGCGTCAAGTAATGCCATGCATCAAAGAAGAACTGACGGCCCATGGTGACGGCGTAATCCTCATTGGGCTGCTCAGTCAGCAGCAGATTGCGGTAATTATGGGCATCGCGGCGGAACGCCAGTTTGTCGGCATCGCCACCGTCATCAATCAACTCTGCGGCGTATTCGTACCAGTTGCGGGCCTGGCCAACGAGGTCAAGGGCAACGTTCATCAGCGCCAGTTCTTCCTCCAGCGCCGGGGCCTTGCCACACAGTTCGCACAGTCGCTGACCCAGGATCATGTCGGAATCTGCCAGGCGTAACAGGTATTCCTGTAATGCTTCTGCTTGTGTCATTGGAACAGCTCCTTACATGTGTCCGACTTCATCGGGCAGCTCGTAGAAAGAAGCGTGCCGATAAATCTTGTCTTCCGACGGGTCGAAAAGTACTTCTTTCTCGTCGGATGCGGAGGCTGTAATGGTGTCCGAGGGAACAACCCAGATGCTCACGCCTTCGCTGCGGCGTGTGTAGAGGTCGCGGGCGTTTTCCATAGCCATCTCGTTGTCAGAGGCATGAACGCTGCCCACGTGCTTGTGGTTCAGGCCGTGCTTGGACCGTACAAAAACTTCGTAAAGGCGCCATTCAGACATGTGTATTCCTCCGGTATCAAGCGGCTTGAGTGCGCTGTTTTTGTTTTTTGGCATAGGCGACGGCCGCTTCGCGAACCCATCGGCCCTCGTCGATTGCTTTTTTGCGAGTGTTGATGCGCTCGCGGTTGCATGGGCCGTTGCCCTTGAGAACGTCGTAGAATTCCTGCCAGTTGATCTCGCCAAAATCGTAATGACCGGTCTCTTCGTTCCACTTCAGGTCCGGATCCGGCGCAGTGCACCCGAGGAACTCGAGCTGGGGAACGGTCTGGTCAATGAACATCTGGCGAAGTTCGTCGTTGCCCTTGCGCTTGATCTTCCAGGCCAGGGATTGCTGTGAGTTCGGGGACTCATCGTCGTGCGGGCCGAACATCATCAGGGACGGCCACCACAGGCGGTTGATTGCGTCCTGCACCATGGCCTTCTGTTCGTCTGTACCTTCACGCATCAGGTCCAACAGAATCTGATAGCCCTGGCGCTGGTGGAAGCTCTCTTCTTTACAGATGCGAACCATGGCGCGGGAGTAGGGGCCGTAGGAAGTGCGCTGAAGCACCACCTGGTTGACGATGGCAGCGCCATCAACCAGCCAGCCAACGGCGCCCATATCAGCCCAGTTCAGGGTTGGGTAGTTAAAGATGCTGGAGTACTTGGCCTTCCCCTGGTGCAGCTTTTCGATCTCTTCATCTCGATCAGCACCGAGGGTTTCCATGGCGCTGTATAGGTACAGCCCATGCCCTGCCTCGTCCTGGATCTTGGCCATCAGTTGAAGCTTGCGTTTAAGGGTGGGCGCGCGGGTGACCCAGTTGCCTTCCGGCAGCATACCAACGACTTCAGAGTGGGCGTGCTGGGAGATTTGGCGAACCAGGGTTTTGCGATAGCCTTCAGGCATCCAGTTCTTGGCTTCGATCTTGATCTCGGCGTCGACCTTTTCCTGAAATTCGCGCTCCTGGGGCGACATCTCTTCTTTCGTTTTAAGGCGCTTGCTGCCTGTTTCAACGAGCTGGGCGTACATATTTTACCTCCGAATCGGGCTTATCGTTCTGCTGCTTCCGGGCGCGTGCGGCCCGTCGGTCGTTTCAGAGCGTTACCCTCATAATATATGACACTGAATAAAAATCAAGAATCATCTTTGTGTGTCATGTTTTGTTTTATGATAAGCATTATTTTATCTAATTGGCTGTTATAAATGGAAAAATTTAAAACCAAGGTGATTTTTAAAATCACCGGAAATAATAAAAATAAAAAATATAAGAAATCAGTTGGCCGAGAAGAGCGTGATCGGACTACGACCCGGTCACGCTCTGGCGCGAAAGGAACTTACGGATTGCGACGGTCGAAAACCCGTTTGGCCTTGCCTTCGGAACGCGCAATGCTGTTTGCCTCAACCACGTGGATACGGGTACTGATGCCGATGTACGACTTGATGTGATGAGCCAGCTCTTTGGCGGCCGCAGCGCGAATCTCTGAACTGTCAGACGTGCCAGGTTTCAATTCCGTGCGTATGTCAACGCAATCCAGGTTGCCCTCTTTATAGACCTCGATTTCATAGTGTGGTGCTAATGCGCTGCACTTCAGAACCTGCTCTTCAATCTGGCTCGGGAACACATTTACGCCACGGATGATCAGCATGTCATCGCTGCGGCCCGTGATCTTGTCGATACGGCGCATCGGGCGTGCAGTCCCCGGCAGCAGGCGGGTGAGATCACGGGTACGGTAGCGCATGATCGGTAGTGCCACCTTGGTCAGGGACGTAAACACAAGTTCGCCATACTCGCCGTCCGGCAGAACATCTCCGGTCACCGGGTCGATGATCTCGGGATAGAAGTGGTCCTCCCAGATGGTGGGGCCATCCTTGGTTTCAAGGCACTCCATACCCACGCCAGGCCCCATAACTTCGGACAAACCGTAAATATCCAGCGCCTGGATGCCCAGGCGCTCCTCAATTTCGGTACGCATGGCGTTTGTCCAGGGTTCAGCACCGAAGATGCCAAGGCGCAAGCGTAGTTTGTGCGGGTCAACGCCTTGCCGCTCCATTTCGTCGGCGATGTTGAGTATGTAGGACGGTGTCACCATGATGATGTCAGGCTGAAAATCGGTGATCAGCTGAACCTGCTTCTCCGTCTGGCCTCCGGACATGGGAATGACGGTGCAGCCCAGGCGTTCGGCACCGTAATGGGCGCCCAGGCCCCCCGTGAACAGGCCGTAACCGTAGGCAACGTGTACTTTGTCGCCGCGGGAACCACCACCGGCCCGAATGCAGCGGGCAACAATGTCGGCCCAGGTGTCGATGTCGCCCTGGGTGTAGCCGACCACAGTGGGCTTTCCCGTTGTGCCGCTTGAGGCATGAACCCGAACGACTTCATCCATTGGGGTGGCGAACATGCCAAATGGGTAATTGTCCCGAAGATCTGATTTGTTGGTGAACGGAATTTTGGCCAGGTCGTCCAGCGATTTGATGTCCATTGGCTTGAGGCCGATTTCATCAAACGCTTTGCGATAGAAGGGGACATTGGTATAGGCATGGGCCACGCTCCAGCGCAGGCGCTGGAGCTGTTCGTGGCGAAGCTCGTCAATGCTGGCGGTTTCCATTCGGTCGAGGTTGCCGAGTTTTTGTGATGGTAGGTTCATAGGTTTGTCCTGCGCTTATTGTGCTTAACGTTTGTACTTAGCGGGCGCTGCACCTGATCGTTCAGGCAACGTTCTCCACCCTCTCAATAATCAAAGCGATGCCCTGCCCAACGCCGATGCACATGGTGCAGAGTGCATAACGGGCTTTCTGCCCCTG
Organism: Marinobacter sp. B-12; assembly: GCF_056857915.1. Lineage (NCBI taxonomy): Bacteria > Pseudomonadati > Pseudomonadota > Gammaproteobacteria > Pseudomonadales > Marinobacteraceae > Marinobacter > Marinobacter sp. B-12. The sequence continues at coordinate 86,459 of NZ_JBSXOB010000041.1, forward strand.
CTTGTGGCGGCGCTCGAGTTCATTCACGGCGGTTGTTACCAGGCGCGCACCACTCATCCCAAGAGGGTGTCCCAGGGCGATGGCCCCACCATTCGGGTTGACGTGTTCAGCGTCGTCGGGCAAACCGAGATCGCGAGTGACGGCAAGTGCCTGAGCGGCAAAGGCCTCGTTTAATTCAATGACGTCCATGTCCGCCAGTTCCAGTCCGGCCGTCTTCAGTACTTTTCGTGTCGCCGGAGCGGGGCCGAAGCCCATGATGCGTGGCTCAACCCCCACTGTTGCCATGGCGACGACCCTGGCCCTTGGTGTCAGGGTGTATTGCTTTATTGCATCGGCATTGGCGAGCAAGAGTGCGCACGCACCATCGTTGACGCCAGAGGCGTTGCCCGCTGTCACGGAACCGTTTTCGCGAAAAGGGGTCGGCAGTGATGCCAGCTTCTCTACGCTGGTTTCCCGGGGGTGTTCATCGGTGTCAACCACCAGCGGGTCCTGCTTGCGACGTGGAACGCTGACCGGCGTGATCTCGCTTGCGAGCCGGCCGGCAGACTGGGCTTCAGCTGTTCGCTGTTGGCTTCGCGCAGCGAATGCATCCTGATCTTCCCGGGAAATACCAAACTGCTCTGCAACGTTCTCGGCGGTTTCAGGCATGGAGTCGATACCGTACTGTTTTTTCAGTACTGGATTGACGAAGCGCCAGCCAATCGTGGTATCGAAAATTTCCGCTTTCCGACTGAAAGGGCTTTCGGATTTGCCCATCACAAAAGGCGCACGGGACATGGATTCGACACCGCCTGCGAGCATCAGGCTGGCTTCGCCGGTGCGGATTGCCCGTGCAGCGCTTCCGATTGCGTCCATGCCTGATCCGCAGAGGCGGTTAATGGTGCTGCCGGGCACGTCGATGGGAATGCCGGCTAACAGCAGTGACATCCGGGCAACGTCACGGTTGTCTTCCCCCGCCTGGTTAGCGCAGCCATAAAGAACGTCATCAATCTTCGACCAGTCCACGCCCGGGTTGCGTTCCATCAGGGCTTTCATCGGGATGGCCCCGAGGTCGTCGGCCCGAACGGGTGCCAGGGCGCCACCGTAACGGCCGATCGGGGTGCGTATGGCGTCAACGATGTAGGCGTCTTGCAAGAGATTACTAGTGGTCATGACTGTGGCTCCGAATTAATGACAGGGCCGCGGACCTGGTAGGATTTTCCCCGGAAGAGGGCAACGGTGCGGCCATCCTGATTGGTTAAAGTGATGTCGTACACGCCGGTTCGGCCACCACGGGATTGCTCCTCAGCGGTGGCAGTCAGTATGTCGCCAGCCTTGGCGCCATACATGTAGTCGATGCTGCATCCGGAGGCGACGGTTGCTTTGTCGTAGGTGTTGCAGCTAAAGGCAAAGGCGGAGTCGGCCAGGGTAAACAGGTAACCGCCATGGCAGGAGCCATGCCCCTGGATCATGTCTTCGGTGACCGTCATGCTAAGAACGGCCCGGCCTGGAGCAATAGATTCGATTTTCATGCCAAGTTTCTGGCTCGCCCGGTCACGGGCAAACATGGCTTTGGCGCAATTCTCGGCCAGTTCTTGTGGGGTGTTTTCGTTCATTTGTAAAATCCCTTCCCGGCGTGATGGTTTTTACGGAGCAGCAGTGCTGGCCGGTAACGGTCCTCGCCATAGCTGTTCTGAATATTGGTAAGAGTCTGGAGCACCCGGCCATTGCCCAGTCGATCGCTCCAGCTAAGCGGACCTTCGGGGTAGTTCAGGCCTGCTTTCATGGCGAGGTCGATGTCTTCTTTGGTCGCAACGCCGTGCAGTTCCGCATCGGCGGCTTCGTTCGCCAGTGTGGCTACGGTGCGCATGACCACCAGGCCGGGGCGGTCCTTAACAGCGCTTACGGCGATATTCGTCTTTTGAAGCAGGGCAACGGCATCGTGACGTGCCTTTTCGGAAGCCTGGTCTGAGAAGCAAACAGCCAATCTGGTGGCTTTCCCAAAGTCGAATGCCAGATCAAATAACGTCAGATCTGGAGTGCCTTCCGCTTGGGCGCGCTCGGTTGCCATCCGGCCGTCAGTGAGTGCCAGTACCGCATCTCCGAATCGAATCTGCCCGGGGCCATCACGCTCGACGATTTCCAGGCCGGCGTCGCGGAAGCGGTTGATCAGCGCAGAGGCTGGCCCCAGGTCGCCTTCAACGACCAGTGTTGTGTCGTCACTCTGTCGAGCTGGTTCGGTGTCTGGTGCCGGGCGTTCACTTCCATCGGTATAGCTGTAGAAACCCTGTCCGCTCTTGCGGCCCAAGCGGCCGGCTTCCACCAGTTCCTTCTGGATAAGGGAGGGGAGAAAACGGGCGTCCTGGTAGTAGGCCTTGAAGACTGAGTTGGTTACCGCGTAGTTGACGTCATGGCCGATCAGGTCGGTTAACTCAAACGGGCCCATCCGGAAGTTTCCTGACTCCCGGATGATGGCGTCCAGCGTCGCCGGGTCGGCAGCGCCTTCCTGGAGCAGTCGAAGGCTTTCGGCATAAAAGGGTCGTGCTACCCGGTTAACGATGAAGCCGGGCGTTGAGGTGGCAAATACGGGTTTCTTGCCCCAGTTGGCCGCAGTAGCGTGGACAATCTCCGCCACAGCATTGTCCGTAGCCAGACCTTTGACGACTTCCACCAGCGCCATCAGAGGGGCCGGGTTAAAGAAGTGCATGCCGACCAGTCGTTTGGGATGGCGGAGCTTGGCGCCAAGGGCGGTCACCGAGATCGACGAGGTGTTAGTGGCCAGAATGGCGTCCTCGCCGCACAGTTCTTCGAGGTCTGCCAGCAGCGAGTGCTTGATCTCGAGATCTTCAACAATAGCCTCAATGACCATTCTGCTGTCGGCGACTTCCGAAAGGGCGCTGACCGGCTGAATGCGACCGACAATGGCGTCGACGGTTTGTTGTTCCATCTTGCCTTTGTCCACCCTGCGCTGCAGTTGTTTTGCAATGCCATCCCGGCCGGCGGTAGCGGCGCCATCGCGCTGGTCGTGAAGATAGACCTTGTGACCTGCCTGGGCGGCCACCTGGGCGATGCCGGAACCCATGGCGCCGGCACCGATGACGGCAATCGTGGTCTGGGTATCAAGTGCCTGCATTGATTATTTCCCCTTGAAGGTCGGCGTGCGTTTTTCCATAAAGGCGGCAACGCCTTCGCGGTAATCCTCGGAGCGGCCGGCCATGCGCTGGAGGTCCCGCTCGAGATTGAGCTGCTCTTCAAAGGTGTTGCTGGAGCTGGCGTGCAAGGCCCGTTTGATAAGCGCAAAGCCTTTGGTGGGCTGAGTGGCAAAGTGCCGTGCCAGTTTCATGGTCTCTTCCATCAGCGTTTCGTCGTCAACGCAGCGCCAGATCATGCCCCAGTTCTCGGCCTGCTCAGCACGGATTTTGTCGCCAAGCAGAGCCATGCCTTTGGCGCGAGCCATCCCGGCAATCCGAGGCAGTGTCCAGGTACCACCGGAATCGGGTATCAGGCCCAGTTTGCAGAAGGCTTGCACGAAGCTCGCTGAACGAGCGGCCAGCGTGATGTCGCAGGCCAGAGCAATGTTGGCGCCAGCGCCGGCGGCAACCCCGTTCACGGCACAAAGGACCGGCATGGGCAGGTCTCTCAGGCTTCGCATCATGGGGTTGTAGTACTTTTCCAGGGACTCGCCCAGATCAGGGGCGTCCTGATCCGGCGCAACACTGCGGTCAGACAGGTCCTGGCCCGCACAGAAGCCCCGGCCGGCGCCGGTAATAACCAAGACACGAACAGAGCTGTCTTTACGCACCTGGCTGATGGCCTTTCGCATCTGCTCGTGCATATCAACGTTGAAGCTGTTCAGGTTGTCTGGACGGTTAAGGGTAAGCTGGGCCACACCCTGATCGATTTCCAGAAGAATGCTCGGTTGAGTCATGGCGGTGTCCTATAGGTGGAGTGATGGGTGGTTATCGATAAAGATTTTTTGCCCTGTTTTTGTCTGGACGAAACGAGCAGGCCAGTACCCGGAGTCGCAATAATGTGACGCTCTGATGGCACGATGGCTAATTTCTAAATCAGTATATCTATTAGTTGATACCGGTCAAGGTTTTGTGAATGCATATTGTGTATCATATTATGATGTCTGTGCGCTAGTGGCATAAAATATTGAAAATAAACAATATTATTGATTTTATAATGTTTAATTCGTGGGAATTTACGGATATTTTGCCGAATTTGTGTCTATATTTCTTCGGTATAATGTCGGAAAATGGTTCTTGAATTTAAGAAAATGAATCAGAAATGTTGGCGAACTTTGAGCTTCGGAAAGAGGAGAGATGCATGCCGAGTTACAGCATTGAAGGCGTTCAACCTGTCGTTCATCCATCTGCATACGTACACCCAACCGCGGTATTGATCGGAGATGTGTGGATCGGCCCCGATTGCTACGTGGGACCGGCCGCTTCCTTGCGTGGTGATTTCGGCCGGGTTGTGCTCAAGGAGGGTTCGAATATCCAGGACAACTGCGTTATGCATGCGTTTCCTGGCATGGACACCGTGATTGAGAAAAATGGCCATGTTGGACACGGCGCGATTCTCCACGGCTGCACGGTTGGGGAGGATGCAATGGTTGGTATGAATGCGGTGGTCATGGATGAAGCAGTGATTGCTCCCCGCTCCATTGTTGGCGCCTGCGCTCTAGTGAAGGCAGGTTTTCAGTGTGAGCCGGCCTCGTTGGTTGTTGGGGCGCCGGCCCGGGTCATTCGGACGTTAAGTGACAGTGAGGTAGCGTGGAAAGCCAAGGGCACGGAGGAATACAGACGGCTGACTCTGCGATGTCATGCAAGTCTTCAGGAGTGTCGGCCACTAACCGAGGCGGACAGTGACCGACCCAGGGTTGATGCTGGCGATTTCCAGCCCAAGCATCAGTCTTGACGATTGGCGGCCTTAGGCCGCCATTTCAGACTTGCAGGCATCAATAATAATGCGTGCAAAATCGTCAGGAGAATCTTCCTGTAGGAAATGCCCGCCGCGCAACGTGATGTGCGGCTGGCCATGGGCGCCGGGGATGCGGCGTTGCATGTATCGGTCTCCACCCCGGGTAATAGGGTCGCCGCTACTGAAGCAGGTAATAAACGGCTTTTTCCAGGTTTCCAGAATGCGCCAGGCTGCCTTGTTGGCATCGCTTGAGGGGTCTTCGGCGGAAACGGGGACCAGTTTCGGGAATGCACGGGCACCCGCCTTGAATTCTGCCGACGGGAAGGGTGCTTCATAGGCTGCAATTTCGGCCTTGCTCAAGGCCCTTTCCGTTCCAAGCTGAACAATCCGTCCGACTGGAAACCACGGGCTGTGAGTGGCAAAGGTTTTCCACAGCGTGAATACGGCCGGCACTGGGGTGTCCCCGGTCGGCAGCATGCCGTTGCCAACAATGATCCTGCGGAATAGGTGAGGGTGTTCGGCCGCCAGTCGAAGGCCCAGGAGTGAGCCCCAGTTCTGGCAAACCAGAGTGATGTTCTTCAGTCCCTGGGCCTTAAGCCACTCGGACAGCCATGCCATGTGGCGCTCGTAACTGTAGTCGCTTACATCGGCTGGCTTGTCGGATTTACCGAACCCGATCAGGTCGGGGGCCAGTACCCGATGTCCCGCTTCCGCCACCAGTGGGATCATGTGACGATAAAGGTACGACCACGACGGCTCGCCATGCAGCATCAGCACGGGCGATGCGTCCCTCGGGCCTTCGTCTACATAGTGCATTCTCAGGCCTGGTTCTACGTCCAGATAATGAGGGGAGAAAGGGTAATCCGGAAGACGTGCGAAGCGGGCTTCATCGGTTCTCAGAATACGCATGCCATCGACTGTCCTGACTGAGTGGTTGCGTGGCTGGTGTTACCGCAGCCTTCAGGAATCAGGATAAATCAGATGGGAATTTAGTGTGTTTGGTTTACGTAACAGTGCGTTGACTGTTTGAATCAGGATGCTTTGCTGAAGAGTTCGTCCGGGTCGTCAAGCCGCGCCAATGCTGCATCGCAGCAATTCAGGGCACCGCAGTCGTCTGCCGAGCACAGGGCAAGAGTCTGACAGTGGCCACCATGGGACCGCAATTCTTCGTTGTGGAAAATTCGGCCACGGGACAGGGTAGAGCGACAATGCCCGCACAGTAGTGTGGGTACGGCACTGCTTTCCGAAGCGATGGCGTTGTAATGTTCTGTTTGTTGCATAAATAAACCTCCATTACCTCCAACGTAAGGTCGAACTGTGACAATTCAAAGTCAGTTCCGCGAGAAATAGGGCAAGAACTACGAAAGTATGCCCGAAAGGGCTCATATATCAGGGCGACTTCAATGATCCGGGTCGACAACCGGGCGGCGATTCGAGCGTTTGTCTTCCCAGTCCAGGGACTTCGGGTCGTACCAGCCGATTCTGTCGAGGACCTTCTCCCGTGTGGCAGGCGACAGCGTTGGCCACAGTTCCTGAAAGTCTTCCAGGCCCTGCTCCCGTTGGCGAGCCTGTTTACTCTGCAGGCGACGGATGATCTGCGGCAGCTGCAGGGCTTCGCCCAGCTGGCCCGGTATCAGTACTTCCTGGCCCATTACTTTGCGGCGGTGCGTTCTGGCTGCCAGCACGCGATTGAGGGCAGCGACCGCATCCAGCGCCGTTTCAATATCAAACTCTTCGTTATCCAACGTCGCGACCTGTTTAACGAATGACCAATAACCGTCCACTATAACCTGAAAGCCGCTAGACTGGCCACGATGGCGTGGTAGTCTAGGCCCATTCAGACAGATCCGCAGCCCACCCACCGTGAGACGACTGCACACAGGTTCAGGGAATTGCACTATGTACGGAAAACTAGAGACACGGACCTTTCTGGCCATGCTGGTTGGGGTTTCCCTGGCGTTCATTCTTCTGATGAAGCCTTTTTTTGGCCCTATTTTCTGGGCTGTGGCCATCGCGCTGATTTTTCATCCGGTTCGTGAGTACCTGGCGCGGCGGTTAGGTGACCGTCCCAATACCATTGCCCTGCTAACGCTACTGATATGCATGGTGATCGTGGTTATACCTGTGTTGGCGCTGGTGACGTCGCTGGTGGCAGAGGGATTGTCCCTGTATCAGCGAATCCAGGAGGGGCAACTACGCCCCGGCGACTACATTGACCGGGTTATCCAATCGTTTCCGGCCATTGAGTCGTTTTTCGCCCAATTCGGTATGGACTTTGCCGAGGTGAGAGATCGCGTGGTCAGTGCTTTCGTGGGGGGCAGTCAGTTCCTGGCGAAACAGGCGCTCGGTTTTGGTCAGAATACCTTCCAGTTCTTTTTGGGGCTGGCGCTGATGATCTACCTGGCGTTTTTCCTGCTCCGTGATGGCAGCAAACTGGTGGATTTGTTGATTCGTGCGCTGCCGCTCGGAGACGAGCGAGAGCGTCTGTTGTTTGCCAAGTTTGCGGAGGTCACCCGGGCTACGGTCAAGGGTAACTTGCTGATCGCCGTTATCCAGGGCGCGCTCGGGGGTGGTATTTTCTGGCTTCTGGGCATTCAGGGCGCGCTTCTCTGGGGTGTGGTGATGGCGATTGTGTCCCTGCTTCCCGCCGTTGGCGCGGCTCTGGTCTGGGTGCCTGCGGCTCTTTATCTTGCCGCGACAGGGGAAATGCTGTCGGCAATTGTGCTAACGGCGTTCGGGGTGATCGTGATCGGGCTTGCGGACAATCTGCTTCGGCCGATTTTCGTTGGCCGGGATACCAAGCTGCCCGACTACATTGTTTTGCTCTCTACCCTGGGTGGAATAGTGATGTTCGGTATTAATGGATTTGTGATGGGCCCATTGGTCGCGGCCCTGTTCATGGCGTTCTGGGGTATTTTCATACGTGAGTTCGGGGAGTCGGCCGAGGCTCTGTCAGGGAGTGTGTCTGTCTCCGCTACAGAATCACAACAATCGGATCGGTCCGGCAGTGCTTAAAATATGGTAGCCTCTGGTCGTAATGTCCATCCTGTAGGGACTGGCAACACAATAAAAACGACAGGTAACTGGAGTAGATCATGGCTAGGCAGATATTCACTCACGTTCGTATGTTGGCTGTTATCCTTGCGGGGGCAGTGGCCCTGGCAGCGGCACCCGCTGCGTCAGCAAACGATACCGTGGCGCTAAAGAATGCCCTTTATGCGGCGGGTTATGACATCAACAATGTCAGTCCGCAAATGGATGACACCACGCGCTCGGCGTTGACCGCGTTTCAAAAGGATCAGGGGTTGAACGCCTCTGGTGTACTTGATGACGCCTCCAAGAAAGCGCTGGGTATGGTTCACGTTCAGGTTGCGGCGGCGAGCTCGTCCAACACCGGGGCGTCACAGAATGCAGGCACTTCTGGTGCAGCCGAAGAGCCGGAAAGAGACCAGCCGGCAGAGCAGGCGGAAGAAGGTGATATCGAGGAGGACGATGACGGTGGGTGGTCCTTCTTCTAGATTTAAAACCTTGCTTTCCCCGTTCTGAAGTCGGGCCCGGCGTAGTTTCTGCGCCGGGCCCGCGTGCTTTCAGCCCAATTTTTCCAGATTTCTGACCGCGCCTTTGTCAGCGCTGGTTGCCAGCAACGCATAAGCCTTCAGCGCGGCCGAGACTTTACGCGGTCGCGACAACTCGGGCTTCCAGCCTTTCTTATCCCGCTCCTCACGTCGACGGTTGAGTTCGTTCTGGTCTATCTCCACGTTGATGGACCGGTTGGGAATGTCGATACGAATCAGGTCACCGTTCTCAATCAGCCCAATGGCGCCACCCGCAGCCGCCTCGGGTGAAGCATGGCCAATGGAAAGACCCGAGGTGCCGCCGGAGAAGCGGCCGTCAGTCAATAGGGCGCACTCTTTACCCAATCCCTTCGATTTCAGGTAACTGGTGGGATACAGCATTTCCTGCATGCCGGGGCCGCCCTGGGGGCCTTCGTAGCGGATAATCACCACTTCGCCAGGCTGGACCTCATCATTGAGGATACCTTCGACCGCGGTGTCCTGGCTTTCGAATACTCGTGCATTGCCTTCGAATACGTAGATGCTTTCGTCTACGCCGGCCGTCTTGACCACACAGCCGTCCAGGGCAATATTGCCGAAGAGAACGGCCAGGCCGCCTTCAGAGGAATAAGCGTTTTCAACGGAACGAATGCAGCCTGTCTCGCGGTCGCCGTCCAGTGAGGGCCAGCGTGTGCTCTGGCTGAAGGCCGTCTGGGTAGGAATGCCGGCAGGGCCAGCCTTGTAGAATTCGACCACTTCGGACGTGGGCTCCTGCATGATGTCCCAGGTTTTCAGGGCCTCACGCATGGTTTTGCTGTGTACGGTGGGCAGGTCGGTGTTGATCAGCCCGCCCCGTTCCAGTTCACCAAGAATGCCCATGATGCCGCCTGCGCGGTGAACGTCCTCCATGTGGTATTTCGGTGAATTCGGCGCCACCTTGCAAAGCTGGGGGACCCGGCGGGACAACTGGTCAATCTCGTTAAGGGTAAACGGCACACCGCCTTCCTGGGCTGCTGCGAGCAAATGCAGGATGGTGTTGGTGGAGCCGCCCATGGCGATGTCCATGACCATGGCATTCTCGAACGCTTCCATCGAGGCAATGCTCAGAGGTAGAACGCTGGCATCGTCATCCTCGTAATAGCGGCGGGCATTCTCCACAATCTGTCGTCCGGCTTTCAGAAACAGGGCTTCGCGGTCGGAGTGAGTGGCGAGCATTGAGCCGTTTCCTGGCAAGGCCAGACCAATGGCTTCGGTGAGGCAGTTCATGGAATTGGCTGTGAACATGCCGGAACAGGAGCCGCAGGTGGGGCAGGCACTGCGTTCGTACTCTGCGACCGTTTCGTCATCAGCGTTCGGGTCGGCAGCGATGACCATGGCATCCACCAGGTCGAGCTTGTGCTCCGAGAGTTTGGTCTTGCCGGCTTCCATGGGGCCACCGGACACGAAAATCGTGGGGATGTTCAGGCGCATGGCGGCCATCAACATGCCCGGGGTGATCTTGTCGCAATTGGAGATGCAGACCAGGGCATCTGCGCAGTGGGCGTTGACCATGTATTCCACGGAATCAGCTATGATTTCTCGGGAGGGAAGAGAATACAGCATCCCGTCGTGTCCCATGGCAATGCCGTCGTCCACGGCAATGGTGTTGAATTCCTTGGCGACACCTCCAGCATCTTCGATTTCCCGGCATACCAGTTGCCCCAGATCCTTGAGGTGCACATGGCCGGGTACGAACTGTGTAAAAGAGTTGGCGACGGCGATGATGGGTTTGCCGAAATCTTCGTTCTTCATGCCGGTGGCGCGCCAAAGAGCACGTGCGCCAGCCATATTACGACCTGCGGTGGATGTCCGCGAACGATACTGGGGCATGGTTGTCTGGTCTCTCTTTCTGTAGCTTGATCAATAGGGGGAGCGCAAGAGGATACCAGATTACCCGTTGATCGCATGGTTGTTTTGACGAGACGCGCTTACAATGTGTAACAAAGTCGATGAATGATTTATCAAGGAGTAGCCCTATGGCTGGCCAGGAAAGCCTGCCTCTGCGTCGTCTCAAGCAATTTCAGCCGCTGAATCGGCTAACTGATGACCAGCTGGTTTTGCTCGCAAGTCGGGCTGAAAGAAGAACCCATGGTCCGGGCCAGCGAGTGGTGGAGCGTGGTGTGCGGGATGGTCTGGACATATTCCTGATCCATGGCAGCGTAGAACTGGAGTCCATTGACGGCCGCAAGTCCATCATCGAGGCCGATACCGACAAGGCGATTAACCCCATTGCCCGGCTGCAACCCCGGATGTACAACGTGACCGCCATCAAGGCGAGCGAATTCCTGGTTATTCAGCAGGACATCCTCAACCAGCTATTGCGGGCCGCACCGGTGCCACAGGTGGAAATGGATTCCGGTGACGGGGTTGGCGACGAGAGCAGCGAAGAGCACCACCTGCTGATGGAATTCTATGCCGAGCTGCGCTCCAATCAAGTGACCCTGCCAAGCGTGCCGGATGTAGCCTGGAAAGTGCGCAGAACCGTGGACCGAGAAGACTCCACGGCGGATCAGGTTGCCAGTGCCATCTCGGCGGATCCGTCGATGGCCGCCAAACTGGTTCGGGCTTGCAATAGTCCCCTGTACCGCGGATTCAGCGATGTTCGCAATGTCCGCGAGGCCGTTATCCGGTTGGGTATGCGCACCACGCGCCAGTTGGTTACGGTGTTTTCGATGCGTGAGGTGTTCAAAACCAGGCAGGCTTCGTTGCAAAAGGAAATGGACAAACTCTGGCGCCATTCCCGTGAGATGGCGGCGCTGTGCTGGGTGCTCGCGGATAGCGCTACCTCCATTAATCCGGAGGAGGCGTTGCTCGCAGGGCTGTTGCACGATATCGGTGTGGTGCCGGTGCTGGTGCAGGCGGAGCATCACGTGAATCTGTTTGCCGATCAGGCCAACCTTGAGCATGCCATCGGCGAGCTCAGGGCCGATGTGGGGACCGCTATCCTGGAAAGCTGGTCGTTCCCTACTGGCTTTCTGGAGGCGACAAGGCATGCGGAAGACTGGGGATATGAGTGCCGGGAAGCCTCGCCCCAGCTGGTGGATATTGTGATAGTCGCCCAGTTGCATGCGATGATTGGATCCAGTCAGAACAGTACCCTGCCACCGTTTGACGAGGTGCCTTCCTATCGCCGTCTTGGTGAGCTTGAGCTAAATGCGTCCCGAAGCCTGCAATTGCTGACGGAAGCCCGTGCAAGGGTGGACGAAGTCCATCGCCTGCTTTCAATTCATTGAGGATATGACACGGTGGTCATTCCTCCGGAGCGTGTTTGCTGGTGACAGTACTAACAATGAATGTACCTCTTTTCCCGCTGAACTCTGTTGTGCTGCCCGGGGGGCGGATTCCCCTGCAGCTATTCGAACCCAGATACATCGATATGCTCACCCGTTGCCTCAAGGAAGATCGGGGATTTGTGGTCGTCCTGCTCCGGGACGGTCTGGAGACCGGTAAATCAGCGGCCTTTTACGATATTGGTACCTATGTCCGCATTATCGATTTCCAGCAGTTGGATAATGGTTTGCTGGGTATTACGGTTGAAGGTAAGGATAAAGTAACGGTGGTGCGATCCTGGCAACAGCCAGATGGATTGAATGTCGGGGACGTGGAGTGCTTGCTGGCGGAGGAGGAGCAGCTGATTCCTGAATGTTTCGCGGAGCTCCCCTCTGTGTTGAAGGCGCTGTTCCGCCATCCGGTCGTCCGGGAACTGGACATGGAAGTCGATTACGACGACGCCAGGGACGTGGGCTGGCGGCTGACCGAGCTACTGCCGCTGGATAAGCAGGAAAAGCAGCGGTTGGTGGAGCTTCAGTCACCCCTGGAACGTCTGGAACGTCTGCTGGGGCTGCTGGAAGCGCTGGAAGAAAGCTGAGCGGTTACTATGGAGCCGTGACGCTGTACAGCGAAACTGCGTTTGACCATTGCGCCGTCACGTACCAGACGACGAAGGCGAGCCACCCCCACGCCGCAAGCAATAGCGTTCCGTCCCGTGCCAGCGGGATGTTGTCATAGCGGCTATAGCTGGCCCTGACCAAGCCGCAGATGGAGAGCCCCAGAAATACTCCCGCCACCACATCGGTAAACCAGTGAACGCTCAGGTAAAGCCGGCTTAGCGCACCAAGGACAATGGGGATACTGAAAAGCAGATAGTAGCGCCAGCGCCTGATATGCCGGATTTCCCTGGCTATAAAGCTTGCCGCCAGGGTGGAGAGAACGGTGACGCCGGTTGCGTGACCACTGGGGAAAGCACCCGAATCTGGAGGCCCGAGGACAACATCCGGCCTTGGTATAGCGGTCAGGTATTTGAAGCCCCAGACCAACACAGTCGTTAACAGTGCTGCCCCTGTTACATGGATCGCGGCGGCATAGTAACCGCGAAAGAAAAGGGCCAGTGCGCTCAATATAGCGGCTGCCAGAAGGACCGGTGGGTCCCCCAGAAGTGTCAGCAGGATCATTGCCGGATCCAGCAAAGGGGTCCGCAACTGAGAAAACCACCGCAGGGTCAGGTCATCAAACGGCGCCAGCAGTTGGGTGGCGGTGGCCAATTGGCCCCAGATCATAAACAGGGCGCCAGCTCCCAGTGCCAGCGACAAGGACGGTAGTGGAAACTCGCCAGCCTGCGCGGGTCGCTGGCTGGTATACAGGCGCCAAAAGCGGTGGGTCGAATCGTAGCGAGCCGTGAGGCGCGCCAGCCACAGATAGAGCTGGCTGCCGTGTCCGAGGCCTAATTGGAAGCGGAAAAGCAAGAGGTAGATCACCAGCAGTATTCCGGCACTGACTGCGATCACGGGATAAAAGTGAGCGGGTGGTTCGAATTCGCTGGCCAGGGCACTACCAACCAGGTACCCCGGCAATACATAGACTGGCGCCCAGGCCACAGCCGATGACAGGTTGAAGGCCAGGAACCGTCGCCAGGGCATCAGGAACGCGCCGGCGATTAGCGGAATGATTGGTCGTATCGGGCCCACAAAACGTCCGACAACGACGCTCTTGCCGCCATGGCGATGGAAAAAGGCCTCGCCTTTGCCGATAAAGCCCGGGAAGCGATTCAGTGGCCACAGCGCGTCCAGGCGCCCCTGGAACAGTCTGCCGAGGGCGAAGCTGATGCCGTCGCCGGCAACGGCTCCGGCCCCCGCCCAAAACAGGACTTCGGCAACCGGTACGGCAACCTGGCCCGCCAGCACCGCCACGGCGAACAGAATAGCGACGCCGGGGATCAGGATGCCTGCCAGGGCAAGGGACTCGACGAATGCTGTGAGGAATAACGCCGCTGACAGCCAGCCGGGGTTGGTTGCCAGCCAGTCGGTCAGTGACTGTAGCCACTCCGGCATCATGATGGCCGAACGTCTCCTACGCTGTACCAGACCGAATCGGCACCGCGTTTACGGGCTTCCTCCAATGCTTGCCTTACCCGCTTTCGCAGGTCCGCCGTGCGGATGTCAGTGCTGGCGCGGGTGGTGCAGCCAAGGCTGACCGTCACTTTTCCGGCCGGAGGCCAGTTCTGTTCCGCGATGGTCCGTCGAATCCGTTCGGCTATGACGCGTACGCCTTCCTCCGGGGTGAAGGGCAGGATCAGGAAAAACTCTCCGTTTTCAAGTGTGTAAAGGGTGTCGCCTGCGCGGATAACGTCAAACAGGTGCTGGGTGAGATCCCGGAGCAGCCGTTGCATGCCGGCGTGGCCATGCAGGTCTTCGGCTTCTTCGGCGTAATCAATGGCCAGGGAAATCACCGACAGGGAATGCGACATGGCAATGGCCCGGGAGATTTCCTTTTGCAGGGTTTCGTCCAGGAAACGCGCATTGTGGGCGCCGGTCACCGGGTCGGTTATGGCCAGATCTTCCGCCGATTGCGCCATGTGATCGTAGTGCCAGATATAAAGTGCGGCCACCGCGACCAACGCAAACACCCCCGAACTGATGGTTATGGCATACATTGGGGGCGATGACAGGAGTAGAAAGAGTGCCAGGGCGACCAGCAACAACAGGGAAAGGATCAGCCCCTGCCGCAGCGGAAGGATCAGTAGATTCAGCACAACCAGGGGCATAACCCAATGACTGATTCCAGGCGGGTCAAGGGCAAACATGGCCGCCACCAACCCACTGTTCAGAGCTGTCAGGATGATGAGATGCCCAGGTGCCGATAACTGGCGGCGGCGGCATATGAAGGTATAGCCAGCGCCCGCGACCGTCAGCAAAGCCATTCCGGCAGCCAGGAAGAACAAATCATAAAATCCGTAACGAAGGTTCTGGAACGCCAGGCTTGCAATGAAAAGACTGGCGAATGCATAGCCGGCTAGATGCGTAAAGCTTCTCAGGCGGGTTTCGGTCATAGTACCGGCCCTTCTGTTCTGGGTGGAGGCGATGTGTGTGTCCAGGTACTGTAGGACTGGGCACGATCGCCCCCTTGTTGCTGGGCGCGCCGCAAGGCATTGGCAGCAGATTGCTGCAAGCTGTCCGCATCATCGCCGATATTCAGGCCGGCGATTCCCGCACTGACCGTCAGATGTAATTGGTGGGAGGCAAGCAGGGTGCGTAGTCCCTTGCGGATTGTTTCCCCCAGTGATGCTGCCTCTGCAGTGGGGATGCCTGGCAGTATGATCAGGAACTGAAGGTCTGCGACCCGATAGTAGGTGTCGAAATCCCTCAGTTGGGAGTGCAGGTAGCGGCCGATTCGTGGCAGTATGGAACGTATATCGGCATCCGGGTCACTGTCGCTCAGGTGTGTATCCAGGCCGATCATGATCACCGACATATCAGTGCCTTCCCGTTCACTGCGCTGGATTTCCTTGTGTAGATCAGCCGTCAGATATTCGCGGCTGGCAGCCTGGGTAAGCTCGTCGGTCCGACGCAGGGGCGCAAGTTGTCGCGATTTGTACTCCCGCAGGAAAACCAGCAGGCCGGAAAGCATAACAGTCAGCAGCAGTGCACTAAGCATCTGGTGGCGTTCTGGCAAGCCGGCGGACCAATGGGTGGCAGACATAGCAAGAACGGCGCAGAGCGCGGTGATGGCCCCGGCCCAGGTGACGGGTAGCAGGGCAAAGCCGACCAGTGGTGCCACGTAAAGCCAGTGGGTCAGGCTCCAGGGCCCTGTCCAGAGGCTGGTGGCCAGGAGCGACAGTAGTGCAACAAACAATAGGCGGTGGATCGCTGGCCACGGTTGCCGAGAGCGTCCGGGGTGAAAGGTATTGCCGCTGAAGACCAGCGCCGCCGCGACAATGGCGGTGATGACTGTCAGCGTTTCTCGTTGGATTACTGCAAACGCGGCAATGGCGATCAGGATCAGGAATCCAGTTCTCGACAGGCGGCTTAACAGGAATTTTTCGGCCATCTGAGCCATGGTATCCGTCCTCTCCCGGGCGTCCGTGTTTTAAAGCATACAGCAGGTTTTGTTCAATGACCCGCGGAATAAAGTGTGTCAGGCCGGTATAATAATCGCTTGGGATGCGTACTTGAAACGGGAAAGGTAAAGTTAGGTCCTGATTCGTACTATCGATTTTAAACGTGAAAGGTAATCGGATGGATATTGCAGCTTATATGGCGGAGGTTGGGCAGCAGGCACGGCAGGCCGCGAGAGCGGTGGCCCGTTCCACAACGGCTGTTCGCAACCAGGCGTTGCTGGCAACAGCCGAGGCTCTGGATGCTGCGCGCGATGAGCTTGCCGCAGCCAATGCCAGGGACCTGGAGGGTGGCCGTGCCAACGGTCTGGAAGCAGCGATGCTGGACCGGCTGGAGCTGACCCCGACGCGCATCGATGCAATGATTGAAGGGCTGCGCCAGGTGGCATCGTTGCCGGATCCGATTGGCGAAATTACCGATATGACGTATCGACCCTCTGGAATACAGGTTGGTCGCATGCGTGTGCCGTTGGGTGTCATCGGTATTATCTACGAATCCCGGCCCAACGTGACCGTGGAGGCCGCCAGCCTGTGTCTGAAGTCCGGAAACGCAACTATTTTGCGGGGGGGCTCTGAGGCCATTCACTCCAATCAGGCCATTGCAGCCTGTCTGGCCAAGGGGTTGAAGGAATCAGGGCTGCCAGAAAGTGCTGTGCAGGTTGTGAAAACCACCGACAGGGCCGCCGTCGGCGAACTGATCACCATGCCCCGGTTTGTGGATGTGATAGTCCCAAGAGGTGGTAAGGGCCTGATCGAGCGCATCAGCCGTGATGCGCGCGTACCTGTGATCAAGCACCTCGATGGTATCTGTCACGTGTATATCGACAGCCATGCTGATCCCGAAAAAGCCCTGAGCATAGCGGTGAACTCCAAGACCCAGCGGTACGGCACCTGCAATACCATGGAAACACTGCTGGTGGACCAGGAAATCGCGGCCGATATTCTGCCTTTGCTGGCGGACGCCTTCCGGGACAAAGGTGTGGAACTCAGGGGTTGCCCGCAGACAATGGACATTCTTCCCGATGTTGTTCGTGCTACTGAGGACGACTGGGGCACGGAATATCTGGCCCCGGTGCTTGCGGTAAAGGTGATCGATGGGCTTGATGGCGCGATTGAACACATCAATCGTTATAGTTCTCAGCATACAGACAGCATTGTCACGGAAAACTATACCCGGGCCCGCCGATTCCTGACGGAAGTGGATTCCAGCTCCGTTATGGTCAATGCGTCGACCCGTTTTGCGGACGGTTTCGAATATGGTCTCGGTGCAGAAATCGGCATCTCCACAGACAAGATTCACGCCCGCGGTCCGGTTGGCCTTGAAGGTCTGACATCACAGAAATACGTGGTGTTTGGCGACGGCAACATCCGGACCTGATTGCGCATGCATGTGATCTATGGCGGCACCTTCGACCCGATACATCACGGCCACCTGCGGCTCGCAGTCGAGCTAAGGGAGCGGTTGGGGGTGGCGGAAGTGGCTTTGATGCCCTGCCACGTGCCTCCTCACCGTGATGTGCCGGGTGCCACGAGCGCACAGCGTCTGGCCTTGCTGGAACTGGCCATTGCTGGCGAGCCCGGGCTGACTCTGGATGACCGCGAGTTGGGGCGGGAAGGCGCGTCCTACACCGCGGAGACGTTGACCCAATTAAGGGCGGAGATCGGCCCCGACGAGCCGCTCGCCATGGTCCTGGGTACGGATTCCTTCGCCGGTTTCGACCGCTGGCAGGAGTGGGAGCGGATTCCCGAATTGGCACACATTGTCGTCGTGCAACGCCCGGGACCGGGTCTGGCACCGGACGGTGTGCCGGCGCGATTGTTGAGCCAACGGTCAGTCGAACGGGTAGAGGCCTTGTTCCGCGCGCCTTGTGGCCACATTTTGCAACTCGACCCGCCGTTACTTGATATCTCTGCGACCGGTATTCGCGATCGGATTCTTTCCGGCCACTCTCCGCGTTATCTGCTGCCCGACCCGGTATGGCGGGAAATTCAGCGCCAGAGACTATACGGCGCATGACCGGACGGGAACTTTTAGTGCTACAATCCCGTCTGAAAATGACTTTTCGGGTGGCTGCCTTCGCCGCTGCCCGTCCAACAGGGTGATTATGCAGGCAGAGCAACTGAAAGAGCTGGTCGTGGGTGCGCTTGAGGACGTCAAAGCGCAGGACGTAAGTATCATTGATGTCAGGGGGAGAACCAGTGTGACGGACTACATGGTCCTCGCGTGTGGTACCTCCAATCGGCATGTGAAATCCCTGGCGGACTCGGTCTTGTCCGAAGCGAAGGAGCAGGGGGTTCGTGCCAGCAATGTGGAAGGCGCCAATGCGAGTGACTGGATTCTGGTTGATCTCGGCGACGTGGTGGTTCACGTCATGATGCCGGCAACCCGCGAGTTCTATGACCTCGAACGCCTCTGGCGTGATGCTCCCGATCTGGGTGTTGCGGGTAGCGAATAATCATGCGGTTACGCCTGGTCTGTGTAGGGCAGAAAATGCCCGAGTGGGTCAGCCAGGGGTATAACGAGTATGCCCGCAGGATGCCGCCGGAGTTGTCTCTTGATCTGGTGGAAATTCCCCTGGCCCATCGTGGCAAGAACCCGGATATCCCCAGGCTGATGCAGCGAGAGGGTGACGCAATCCTGTCGGCGCTGGGTCCTCGTGACCGGGTGATTGCACTGGAAGTTGGCGGACGCAACTGGTCCACTGAAAAATTGGCTGGCCAGCTTGAAAGCTGGCAGTTGGACGGTCGCGACGTCAGTTTTCTTGTCGGAGGCCCGGATGGCCTTGCAGACGCCTGCCGGGACAGGGCCGATCAGTTGTGGTCGCTGTCGGCGCTGACCCTGCCTCATCCGTTAGTGCGCATCCTGCTTGCCGAGCAGCTCTATCGCGCCTGGTCCGTCACCCGTAATCATCCTTATCATCGGGCCTAGGAAGCCAATATGCCCTGGGGAGAGTTCAAAGACATCGCTGCCGAACGGCGTCTGTTTCAGCGTCGTGCCTTTGTCATGCTGTTGCTGGTCTTTGTATTGCTGGGCGTGTTGATCGCCCGGATGTACCAACTGCAGGTCGTGGAACATGACATCTACACCACGCTTTCCGACAAAAACCGTGTTCAGGTTCAGTCCGTGGCGCCTCCCCGGGGGCTGGTCTATGACCGCAACGATGTCCTGCTTGCAGAGAATCGCCCGGTCTTCAGCGTGACGCTGGTGCCCGAGCGTGTTGATGACATGGAGCAGACCCTGGCAAAGCTCCGGGGCATGCTGAGTATTTCCGAGGAAGACATGGAACGGTTCCAGCGTCGGCTGCTTGAGCCTCGTCGTCCGTTCCAGGAGTTGCCCCTGCGCTACGACCTGAACGAGCAGGAAATCGCGCGCCTTGCGGTTCATCGCCATGAGTTGCCCGGTGTCGAGGTGTCCGCGGAACTGGTTCGGTACTACCCGCACAGTACGCTGACTGCCCACGCCCTTGGTTACGTGGGGCGCATCAACCGACAGGAACTGCAGCGAATTGATCCGGTGAACTATGCCGGGACCAACTATATTGGCAAGTCCGGGGTGGAGCGTTTCTACGAGGAGCTCCTGCACGGGCGAGTCGGCTACCAGCATGTGGAAACCAATGCGCGGGGCCGAACCCTGCGGGTACTGGAGCGCGAAAACCCGGTGCCCGGGGAAGATATTCAGTTGCATATGGATTTGCGGTTGCAGAGGCTCGCTCACGACCTGCTGGATGGCCGGCGTGGCGCCATTATTGCCATCGAACCCTCCACCGGAGGGATCCTCGCCCTTGCCAGTGTGCCCGGGTTTGATGCCAACCTGTTCGTGACCGGCATAGGTGTTGAAGCCTATCGATCACTTAGCAAAAGCGTGGATAAGCCCCTCTTCAATCGTGCCTTACGGGGCCAATACCCACCTGGCTCCACCCTCAAGCCCATGTTGGCCATTGCCGCGCTCGACAGCAATGCCGTTACCCGGGACAAGACCATCTGGGATCCCGGCTACTACCAGCTGAATTCTGGCGGTCGACGCTGGCGTGACTGGAAGCGGGGCGGTCACGGATGGGTAGATCTGAAGTCAGCGGTAGCAGAATCCTGTGACATCTATTTTTACGAGGCTGCTGTGACCATGGGCGTCGATACCATGCACAAATACCTTTCCGACTTCGGGTTCGGAGAAGACGCCACCCTGGACGTTGCCGGAGCCCTCAGCGGCCTGCTGCCCTCCAGTGACTGGAAACGTGCTATCCACAGCGAGCCCTGGTATCCCGGGGATTCGGTCAACCTTGGTATTGGGCAGGGATTCATGTTGGCGACGCCGCTACAACTGGCGACCGCTACCTCCGTGATCGCGAACCGTGGTCATTGGGCCGAACCGAGGCTGCTGAAAGACATCAAGGGTGATCAATCGATTGATGAGGCGCTGCCGACGGGTACGCACCAGTCCATCGAGCTTGAAAATCCGGATGACTGGGAGTTTGTTGTGGAGTCCATGGCCGAAGTGATGCACGGCAACAAAGGCACGGCCCGCAGAGCAGCAAAGGGGGCACCTTATCGAATGGCTGGCAAAACCGGTACAGCGCAGGTGTTCAGCCTCGCCGAGGATGAAGAGTACGACGAAGAGGAAATCCGTGAGCGTTTGCGGGATCACGCTCTGTTTGTCGGCTTTGCACCGGTAGAAGACCCACAGATCGCCGTTGCGGTTATCGTTGAAAACGGTGGTAGCGGTAGCGGAACGGCTGCGCCTGTTGCCCGGGCCATGTTTGATGCCTGGTTGCTGGATTTCTCCGGGAAAGGCAGTGAAATCGTGGTTGGTTCATCCGGGGAGGGGAGCCACTGATGCAAGCCAGTAGCCTGTTTAATCAGTCGGCACGTCACCCCCTGTCAGGCCCGAGGGGAATATGGTCGGTGTTGCATATCGACCCGATTCTACTGTTCTTGTTGCTGACCCTTATCGCGGGTGGGCTGTTCGTTTTGTACAGCGGGGCCGACCGCAACCTGGAAGTTGTGAAAGCGCAGGGCATCCGGATGGGGGTGGCCCTGGTGGTGATGTTCGTGTTCGCCCAACTTGACCCGGCTGTGTTCCGGCGTTGGTCGCCCTGGCTTTTTTTGGCCGGGATTGTGGGATTGGCAGCGGTCTTACTGGTTGGCGTTGGTGCCAAGGGAGCACAGCGTTGGCTGGCCATTCCAGGGTTGCCCCGCTTCCAGCCTTCGGAGCTGATGAAGCTGGTAGTGCCGATGATGGCCGCCTGGTACCTTTCGCGCCATTACCTGCCTCCCAGACTTCGCCATGTTGCGGTGGCGTTACTCATTGTCTTGGCGCCCATGGCGATGATCATCCTGCAGCCGGATCTGGGGACCTCGTTGCTGGTCGGCGCCGCAGGGATATTCGTGGTGTTTTTTGCCGGTATGGGCTGGCGCCTGATCGGCGCCTTTCTTGCCATGTTATCAGTGGCGGCACCATTGATGTGGTTCTTCGTTATGCGTGAGTATCAAAAGCAGCGCGTACTGACCTTGCTGGATCCGCAGAGCGATCCGCTTGGCGCCGGCTGGAATATTATCCAGTCCAAGACCGCTATTGGCTCGGGGGGCATGGATGGCAAGGGGTGGCTCCAGGGCACGCAGTCCCATCTTGAATTTCTTCCTGAGAGCCATACCGATTTCATCGTTGCGGTGCTGGCGGAGGAATTTGGCTTTGTGGGTATGCTTGTTCTTCTGGTGCTCTACCTCCTGATTGTTCTGCGGTGCCTTTACATTGCATCGACGGCACAGGATTCGTTCAGCCGGCTGCTGGCGGGCGCGCTGACCATGACGTTTTTTATCTACGTCTTCGTCAACGTGGGTATGGTCAGTGGTCTTCTGCCGGTAGTGGGTGTGCCGCTGCCGCTGGTCAGCTATGGCGGAACCTCAGGGGTAACGCTGATGGCGGCGTTTGGGGTGTTGATGTCGGTCCATACCCATAGGCGGATGATCAGCGCGTGATGACTCGGCACCGACCATGGACAGGGAGTAATGGTTGCCGGGTCCGCAGCCATGGTAATCTTGGCCGCGATAACGGGCCGCAGCTGTGGTGACGTTGTATTGATAAGGTTCTCGAGTCGAAGCCAGTCAAGGGGATTCATGAAAGCTGTCAGGTATTGGTTAGGTGTCGGATGGGTGATGGCGTGCTTTGCTTCCCCTGTACAGGCCGGTCCCTACAATGAAACACCTGAAAGCCGCGATTTTGTTCGTGAAATGTCGGAACGTTACGGGTTTGAAGCCGAGCGTGTGTCGGCAATACTGGCCAATGCGCAGCGCCGTGACTCGATATTGGAAGCTATCAGCCGACCGGCTGAGAAAACCCTTGAGTGGTACGAATACCGTCGGATCTTTATACGTGAGGAGCGCATAGAGCAGGGCGTCAACTTTCTCAAGCAGCATCAGGAAGCCTTTGAGCGCGCCGAACGTGAGTACGGTGTACCTGCGTCAATCGTCGCAGCAATTATCGGCGTCGAAACCTGGTATGGCACCTACAAAGGGAAGTATCGGGTGCTTGATGCCCTTGCTACTCTGGCATTCGACTATCCGCCCCGGAGTCGCTTTTTTCGCAGCGAGCTTGTCCAGTATTTGCTGATGACCCGCGAACAGGGTTTTGACCCTCTGGAAGTGACGGGGTCCTACGCGGGGGCGATGGGGTACGGTCAGTTCATCTCCAGCAGCTACCGGCATTACGCTCTTGATTTTGACGGCGATGGCGTTACCGACATCCTGGCCAATCCCGTGGATGCCATCGGCAGTGTCGCCCATTATTTTCACGCCCATCGTTGGCAAACCGGTGAGCCTGTAGCGGAGCAGGTGGGTGACAGTCTGCCGAATAACTCACCATTACTGACCAGGGAACTGAAGCCGACGTTGACGGTCAACGACTATCGGCAGGCGAGTATCGTCCCGAAATTGGATGTGCCCGGCGACGCTAAAGCCAGGGCGATCCGTCTAGTCAGTGATAAGGGCGCTGAACTATGGCTGACCTACCATAACTTTTATGTGATAACCCGCTACAATCACAGTCATCTATACGCCATGGCGGTGTACCAGTTGGCAGATGCGCTCCAAGAGCGGATGCGACCGCTGGCAAATGAAAACAATGGGGAAAGTAACAGCTCGTGATGAAACGCCATGTTTTACTATTGGTTTTCGGGGTACTGCTGCTGGCAGGGTGTGCATCATCGCCCGAACCTGACCATTCCTCCCGTTACACCCTGAGCCAGGACCGTGCGCCCTCAGGCAACTTCGATGTATCGGGGCTTGCCGATGCCACGCCTCGATTTGAGGAGCCGCGCCGCGCTGGAAACAAGTCACCCTACCAGGTCTGGGGCAAGGAATATCATGTCGTCGGCAGTAACGATGGCTATGTTCAGCGCGGCACTGCGAGCTGGTATGGTGAGAAGTTCCATGGTCACAAAACCTCGAATGGAGAGGTTTTTGACATGTACGAGATGTCAGCGGCGCACAAGAGCCTGAGAATTCCAGGGTACGCACGGGTGACCAACCTCGATAACGGTCGCTCGGTGGTGGTTAGGGTCAATGACCGAGGCCCCTTCCATGGGGATCGCCTGATCGACCTTTCCTACGCTGCGGCCAAAAAGCTGGGTTATCAGGGCAGGGGTACGGCCAGGGTCGAGGTGGCCGCCATCACGGTGAGTCGTGACGGCTCGATGACGCTTGCCGGCAAGCCGTTCCCGGAATCGGGAGCACCTGTGGATGCAAAGCGCCTGACGGACCCTGGCGCGGCCAGCGAGGCCCTGTTCGTGCAACTGGGTTCGTTCAGCCAGCGCAACCCGGCCGAAGCCCTTCTGGATCGGGCGCGGCGTGCAGTCGCAAACCCAATGCGGGTGAGGGAAGTGGAGACGGCCTCTGGCCGCTTTCACCGCGTTCAGGTCGGGCCGTTCAGGGATGAGGATGAAGCCCTGAGAGCCCAGAGCCTGCTTGAAACTCACGGATTTGGTCAGTCAATACTTCTGACCGACACTCATTGAACCAGTCACTTACTTGAAACTGAATGGACCCATGGCACTAAATAAAGCGTTCCGAGCCTTCTCTGCTGTTCTGCTCCTGATCTTGCTTCCGGCAATGCCGGTTGCGGCACAGGCTGTTCTGATTCCATCATCACCGCAGATCGCGGCGAGTTCCTACATCCTGATGGATCCGCTTTCCGGGCGGATTATCATGGAAGAGAACAGTCATGAGCGTCTGCCGCCGGCCAGTCTGACCAAAATGATGACGGCGTATATTGTGGAACGGGAACTGGATGAGGGGCGGATTTCCTTGTCCGACATGGTGCCAGTCAGCGTCAACGCCTGGCGAACCGAAGGCTCCCGTACCTTTGTTCAGGAAGGCACAGAGGTGTCGGTCGAGAACTTGCTCAAGGGCGTCATCATTCAATCTGGGAACGATGCCTCGGTGGCACTGGCCGAATACATTGCCGGCAGTGAAGGGGCGTTCGTCGATATCATGAACCAGCAGGCACAGATTCTGGGTATGAACGAGTCCAGTTTTGCAAATGCCACTGGATTGCCTGCACCGGATCACTTCTCCACTGCCTACGATCTGGCCCTCCTGGCGAAGGCGATCATCAATGACTACCCGGAAAACTACCCGCTGTATGCGCAGAAGCACTTCACTTACAACAACATTCGTCAGCCTAACCGCAACAGTCTTTTGTGGCGTGACGACAGTGTCGACGGGCTGAAGACAGGCCATACCGAGGAAGCCGGTTACTGCCTGGTGGCGTCAGCCAAACGTAATGACACTCGGCTGATCGCAGTGGTTATGGGCACTGACAGCACCTCGTCCCGCGCTCAGGAAGTCCAGAAAATGCTGAACTATGGCTTCCGTTACTACCAGACTGAGCGCCTGTTCCGTGCCGGACAGGAACTGCTGGAAGCGCGGGTTTGGAGTGGCGAAAGTGACAGTCTGTCTGTCGGACTGACGGAAGACGTCTACGTCACCATTCCCAGAGGCTCAAGAGACTCACTGGAATCCACCGTGGAACTCGACTCTGTGATCAAGGCGCCCATTTCCATGGGCGACGAACTGGGGCAGGTAACAGTGAAGCTCGGCGATGATGTGGTCGTGGATCAGCCGGTACTGGCGCTCAGCGACATTCCGGAAGGTGGTTTCTTCAAGCGGATATGGGACGCCATCAAACTATTTTTTGTTCAGCTCTTCGAGTAAGGGCGCGAGTTGCCTGTAGGAGATAGACCGAGATGAGCGAACCAAAGGCACCCAAGATCGAGTTTCCCTGTGACTACGTGATCAAGGTAATCGGGGACGCCGCGCCAGACTTTGTCGAGTTTGTGGTGGGCGTTGTGGAGCAGCATGCCCCTGGCATTTCGAACGACGACGTGACGGTGAAAGACAGTCGCGGCGGTCGATTTGCCTCAGTAAACCTTAAGATCGTTGCCACGGGCGAGCCGCAGTTGAAAGCCCTGTTCGAGGAACTCAAGGCCAGCGGCCGGGTTCATATGGTGCTGTAACCTGATGGCCGAGCTGATCGTTCGTGATCTGGGTGAACAGCCCTACCTGGAAACCTGGGAAGCAATGAAATCGTTCACGGCCGAGAGGGATGCCTCCACGCCCGATGAACTCTGGTTGCTGGAACACCCAAGGGTCTACACCCAGGGGCAGGCCGGCAAAGCTGAGCACATACTGGCCCCCGGTGATATCCCGGTGATACTGGTGGATCGCGGTGGCCAGGTGACGTATCACGGCCCTGGTCAGCTTGTGGTCTACCTGATGATAGACCTGACCCGCCACCGCCTGGGAATTCGCTCACTGGTTGATGTCATCGAGCAGGCCATTGTCCGGACGCTTGCGGGTATGGGGGTGACGGCAGCGCCACGTCCGGATGCGCCCGGTGTCTACGTAGAACAAGCGAAGATTGCGTCGCTGGGACTGCGTGTAAGGCGAGGGTGTTCGTTCCATGGCCTGGCCCTGAACGTGGCCATGGACATGGAGCCGTTTCGCCGGATCAATCCCTGTGGCTATGCTGGCATGGCGATGTGCCAGGTCAGCGACTTCGTCCCCGAGACAACCGTTGCCGGCCTTGCACCTACTCTGTCGGATGAACTGGTTAATGGCCTGGCGGGTGGCGCTGTTCGACGGGTAACTGGCTGGTAAAGCTCAGCTCCAGTGCCGACTGAGGCGGTTGCCTTGCTAGCCGTGGGTAGTCTCAAAATCACACACTTTGTTTCGCCCCAGAGTTTTTGCCCGGTAAAGCGCTTCGTCGGCGCGCTGTAGCAGGCGGTCGACGGACTCGGTGCCGTGGATAGTGGCTACTCCGACACTGATGGTGGTGTTGATGTTCCCGTCCTGGACCTCTATGGGTGTTGATGCAATGGTCTGGCGTATGCGGTTAGCCGTCTTGACGGCTTCGACAGTGTTAGTCTCGGGCAGCAATACCAGGTATTCCTCTCCGCCCCAGCGCGCCAGCGTATCGACTTTCCGGCTGTGTTCCTGCAACGTCCTGGCTACCATCACAATGGTTTCATCACCCACCTGATGACCATGGTTGTCGTTGACAGATTTGAACAGATCAATGTCCATCAATAACACCGAAAAGCCGCGCGAATTGCGCAGGTAGCGCTGATATTCGGTTTCCAGTTGTTCGTGAGCTTCACGTCGATTGGCAAGCCCGGTCAGGGCGTCGTGTTTGGCTGCGTATTCGAACTCGGCAGCCAGTTTCAGCAGTCCGAGTTTACTGCGCCGCCGGCTTTGGTCCAGGACGTAGCAGGTGGACATCTCAAACCCCAGTACGGCAAGCATGGTGAGTCGGAAACTGGTGCTGTAGGGCGAATCGAAAACCAGGTCCCCGAGCGGACTGAACAGCAGGCCCACCCCCGCGAGGCCACCGGAACAGGCAAGCACGCCCACTTTCGATTCGCTGATGTAGAAAATGATGGGTGGATAGGCAAACAGCCAGATAATGGCAGAGCCGTCCTCCACCGCATTGATTGCCAGATAGGTGAACAGGATCGTAATCGCGGTAATAAAACCGCGGCGTTGCAGGGTACTGTTGTGGCTGATGAGATAAACAATACCATTGACACCGAGCAGCACGGCAAAGACGATCAGAGTTGTGGCGGAGCCAGGCATTCCGCGGTCCAGGGACCGCCATGCGAAGAACAGCAGGATGGGGACCGCTGCAAGAGTAAGCCAGCCGATCAGCATCGGAACCGGAATTTCACCCTTCACCCGGAACTGTGACAGTTTGGTGTCGGAGGGTCTGCTGGTGGTTTGTGTCATTGTTGTTGTCTTGTTGTTTTGGGCATCTGTGGCGAGGTCGTCGACCACATTTTTATACTAAACGGCTTTGGCTGTGGGGTCTGTGTAAAAACGTAAAACCTTTCACCAAGGACAGAAGTAAACACAGAAGGGGCAGTTTGCATTGGCCCCAAGGGCAATGAATTGACGGCACGCCGGTTAGGTTTGAGGGCCCGGGTATCCGTATAATGGTCATACAGGCTGATAGCGCCAACACTTACAGAACCGAGCAGGTTTTTGATGGCATCCAGACCCAAAAGCACATCTGTTGCACGTATCAAGACCGGCAGCTTTGAGCGCCGGCTCACCCTCACCAGGGCGGGGCTTTTCGCGGGCACTCGGATGGCCTCCCACATGGCTACCAACTGGTTCAGTAGCAAGGACAAGCGGGAGGCCCGACACCGTGCCATGCTATCCAGCCAGGCGGAGTTCCTGGTGGAGGAGTTGGGCAAGCTCAAGGGCAGTGTCGTCAAGATCGGGCAGGTGATGGCTCTGTACGGCGAGCACTTCCTGCCTGAGGAAGTGACCGAAGCGCTGCATACCCTGGAAGACCAGACCACCTGGCTGGAATGGCCGTCGATCGAGCGTGTGCTTAAGGCTGAACTGGGTGCTGACCGTTTGGCGGAGCTCGAGGTGGATCCCGACCCGATTGGCGCGGCGTCACTGGGGCAGGTTCATCGAGCGCGCCGGCGTAGCGACGGGTTGGAACTGGTGCTCAAGGTTCAGTATCCCGGCGTTGACGAGGCGGTCGACAGTGACCTTAACGCGGTGGCACAGTTGCTGAAAGTTGCCCGCCTGGTGTCCTTCGGTCCTGAGTTCAACGACTGGTTGGAAGAGGTGCGGGACATGATGCACCGAGAGGTGGATTACCGCCTCGAAGCCCGTACCACTGAGAAATTTCGGCAGATGCTGCTGGACGATCCCCGTTTTGTGGTGCCCCGTGTTCTGGACGAGTACTGCACGGCCCATGTCATCGCCTCCACCTACGAACCGGGGCACTCCGTGAGTTCAGTGGCGGTACGGGAACTTGCCCTGGATCGTCGCAGCGAGTTGGGGCGCGCCGCGCTGGAATTGTTCTTCCGCGAGTTGTTTATCTGGGGCGAAATCCAGACGGATCCCAATTTTGGCAACTATCGGATCCGTATAGCCGGCGAGGAAGGCGCGGACAGCGAAACCGACCAGATAGTGTTACTGGACTTTGGAGCGGTACAGGCCTACTCAGCGACCTTCCTGGACCCGGTCATCCAGATGATCCGGGCGTCCTACGAGGGCGACCTGCCGGGGGTAATTGATGGCGGTATCCGGTTGCGCTTCATGAGCCGGGATTGGCCCGAAGACGTTCTGGATACGTTTGGCAAGGTTTGCATGTCGGTATTGGAGCCACTGTCGAGGGACCGAAGCAACTGGCCCGATGAGGCCGTGAACGACCGCGGCCAGTACCGCTGGAAACAGAGCGACCTGCCGTCGCGGGTGGCGCGTCAGGCCGCGCGCTCGGCCATCAGTCGCTATTTCAAGGTGCCGCCGAAGGAATTTGTGTTCCTCAACCGAAAGCTGATCGGGGTCTATACGTTTATCGCGGTGCTGAATGCGGAGTTCAACGGTGAGGACCTGCTCCGGGAATACCTCTACGGCGATCCCGGAACCCCCGATGCTTCCAGCACCAACCAGATGACCAAGCCGTAGCGCGCTCCTTTGCCGATGGCCACCAGGACCACGAAGTTGAGCCAGGGCACGCGCATGATCCCGCCAACCAGGGTTAGCGCGTCGCCACCCAGTGGCAGCCAGCCCAGAAGCAGTGACCATTGCCCGTAACGGTTGAAGCGGGTGCGGGCCTTTTCGAGCTGGGATTCGGAAATCGGAAACCAGCGTTTGTGCTTAAAGCGATCCACCTGCCGGCCGATAACCCCGTTAATAACCGAGCCTGCGGTGTTGCCCGCTGTCGCCCAGAGCCATATCCACCAGAGCGAATAGCCTTGAGTCACCATGCCGCCAAGGAGAATCTCCGAATAGGCCGGGAGTATCGTTGCTGCGGCCAGTGCGGTCATAAACAAGGTGAGATAGGCCAATGGACGCTCCTGTTGAGGTGAATGCTGATCAGGCTTTAATGGCAGCTGTGCCTTCTAGGGCATCAAGCTGATAATGAACTCCAATCCGAGACAGGTTGCTGTATCAATGAAAAAACTGTCACTGCGCTTCAAACTCTATGCCCTGGTGATTACGCTGCTACTGGTTATGGGAATCAGTATTGTGGTGACCGCCCAACTTTCCCTGGGGCAGATGGAGCAGCGAATCACCTCCGAAACCCGTGACACGGTGCGCAGCCTTGCCATCGACCGGTTGAGCGCAACCGCCGGGAAATACGGTGAGGTCGTCAGCGGCATGTTTGCCACAGCGTATCGGACACCGGAAGTCGTCCGCAACGTCATCAACCGGAATATACAGGCGGATAGTTCCGGCCGCATCAGCCGCGTTGCCCTTCAGGAAACGGTGGGTGCGGTATTGGAGGAGCAGGAGGGGTTGAGTTCCATCTATGCCCAATTCGAGCCGGACGCCTACGACGGCCAGGACCGCTACTTCACCGGTGGCGTCGAAGAACACAGCAGCGATGACGGTACCCTGGAAATCTATTACTACCGCTCTCTGGAGGGCGATGTGGTGTTCAGTCGCACCGAGGATCCTTCGACCAAGTATTTGGACAACCGGAATGAGTTCGGTATTCGCGAGGCGGAATGGTACCTGTGTTCCAGGGATAGCCGGGAGCCCTGCATCATGGAGCCCTACGAATACGAAATTGAAGAGGGCTATACCGAACTGATGACCAGCCTGGTCGTGCCTATCATGAACGGGAACGAATTTGCGGGCGTGGCTGGCGTTGACCTCAACCTGTCTACGCTCCAGAAAGCGATTCAGAATGTCAGCGACAACCTCTACAACGGCGCATCAAGGGTGACCCTGCTGAGCAGTAAGGGGCTGATTGCTGCGTCCAGCCACTACAGCGAGTATCTTGGAAGGCCGTTGTCGGAAGCACTGCCCGGGCAGGCCGAAACATACACTTCCCTGCACAATGACGGCGGTACCTATGACGATGGCGACACCCTGGCCGTGTCTTACCCCATAGAGATTGATCTGCCAGATGCCCAGTGGTCACTGTTGATCGAATTACCACGGCAGACCGCGTTGGCTGACGTAGCCGAAATCACCAGCCTGCTCTCCAGCGAGGTAGACACCACCGCCGGGCGACAGACTATGGTGGGTGTGTTGGTGTCGGTCGTTGCGATCCTGATCCTGGTGGTGCTGGTTCGCTCGGTAACCAAACCCTTGAACGAAATCCGTGACCGGATGAAGAATCTGGCCAGCGCCGAAGGGGATCTGACCAGTGAGTTGAACATTGATACCCATTCGGAGCTGATCGAGCTGGCCGGCGGATTCAACCAGTTCCTGGGCCGGTTACGGGAAATGATCAACGATCTGAAGGAGGTCAACGCCAAGGTCAGCCAGCAGGCGGCGGATGTGGATGTGATCGCCAAGGAAACGGATGAGCAAACCGAAAACCAGCATCAGGACATCGAAAGTGTGGTTACCGCCATGAACGAAATGTCCGCCGCTGCCGGCGAAGTGGCAGGTTTCGCGGGTGAAGCGGCGGAAAACGCGCAGATGGCTCAGGATGGTATCCGCTTTACCCAGGATACGCTGACGTCTGCCCTGGACGGCGTGGGCGCATTGGCGGGCGATATGGATGAGGCCAGTACGGCTATAGGCCAGGTTGCCACTCGCAGTGAAGACATTAACCGCATTATCGAAGTGATCCGGGGAATCGCGGAACAGACCAACCTTTTGGCGCTGAACGCAGCCATTGAAGCGGCGCGGGCCGGTGAGCAGGGAAGAGGCTTCGCGGTAGTGGCCGACGAAGTCAGAACGCTTGCTTCACGAACCCGTGAGTCCACCGATGAGATCAGCCAGATGATTGATGGCCTTCAAAGCGACGTGGGCGGCGCCGTCACCGTGATCAAGGGTGGCGTTGATCGCGCAACAAGAGCGGTGGAGGGAACCCGCGAGGCGGACCACTCGTTGGCCTCAGTGGTTGAGCGCATAGCAACCATTGTTGAGCATGTCACCCATGTGGCCACGGCGGCCGAAGAGCAGAGTTCCGTCAGTGAAGAGATCAATCGCAACCTCACCCGTATCGGTGACGCCGCCAACGATCTCCGGGCGTTGGCGCAACGGGTCAGTGGCAGCGGCCAGACATTGGACGAGCAGGTAAAAGTGCTGGAGACGGAACTGAGCCGCCTGAAAACATGAGCACCTGACTGGGTAAGGCAATACGGTGAGGACCGATAGCGCTGGATGTATCAGTCCAGGCTATCGGTACTATTCAGTTCATTAATTTTATTTTTCTACTGGGCGTGCCACCATACGTTATAGCTTGTCGACGACTGCGAAACGCAGGGTCGCCCATTGTTTTGAACAGGAGTCAGTTTATGGATCATGTCACCATCTACGGTCGTGCATCCTGCGGTTTTTGCATGCGCGCCCGGCAACTGTGCGAGATCAGGGACATTCCCTACCGTTACGTGGACATGATCGAGGAAGGCATCAGCAAGGCGGATCTGGAGAAAGCCATTGGTAAGCCCGTGTACACGGTGCCCCAGATCTTTGTAGGCGAAGAGCACGTTGGCGGGTTCGACCATTTCTCGCACTACGTGCAGCGGTTCGAAGCTGCTGGTGGATAAACGGCTCTGCAAAAAAAGGCGCCAGCCGATGATTCGGTGGCGCCTCTCTTGTAGGTCAGCGGCTTAGAACTGGAAGTCGGCCTTCAGTTTTTTCTCGACCAGCTGATTCTTGAGCTTCGCGACCCTCGGAAGACCATCATCGAACGGCGGGAAGCTCTCGCCGTGAATCAGTGGCTCCAGGTAGTCGCGGCAATCTTGCGTGATGCCGTAGCCGTCATCCGTGATGTAATGGATCGGCATTTTCTTTTCTTGGTTGGCGACCTCGCTCAACGGTGCCTCACCAATATGCCAGCGATAGGGGCGTGACTGTTCACGCACAATTGTTGGCATCAGCGCCTGTTTACCTGCCAACGCCATTTCCACGGCCACCTTGCCTACGGAGTAGGCCTGCTCCACGTCCGTCGCGGACGCAATGTGACGGGCACTGCGCTGCAGGTAATCGGCTACAGCCCAATGGTATTTGTGCCCAAGGGCCTGGCGCACCATGTTGGCCAGCGCTGGCGCGACACCGCCAAGCTGAGTATGGCCGAAGGCATCCTTGGCACCGGCATCGGCCAGGAAGCGGCCGTCTTCATACTGGGCGCCTTCCGAGGCGACGACCACGCAGTAGCCGTATTCCTTGACGCAGAAATCCACGCGCTCAAGGAAGCGCTCACGCTCGAAGGGCACTTCCGGGAACAGGATAACGTGAGGCGGCTCGCCTTCGCCTTTTCCGGCAAGGCCACCAGATGCGGCTATCCAGCCAGCGTGGCGCCCCATTACTTCCAGGATGAACACCTTGGTGGACGTGTCACACATGGAGCGAATGTCCAGGCTTGCTTCCAGGGTAGAGGTTGCGATGTACTTGGCCACCGAGCCGAAACCGGGGCAGCAGTCGGTGAAGGGCAGGTCGTTATCCACCGTTTTGGGTACGCCGATGCAGGTAATCGGGTAGCCCATTTTTTCGGCAAGTTGGGACACCTTATAAGCGGTATCCTGGGAATCGCCGCCACCGTTGTAGAAGAAATAGCCGATGTCGTGAGCGCGGAACACCTCGATCAGGCGTTCGTATTCCCGTTTGTTCTCGGAAAAATTCTTCAGTTTGTGACGGCAGGACCCAAACGCACCGCCCGGGGTGTGGATCAGCGCCTGGATATCCTCATCGCTTTCGAGGCTGGTATCAATCAGTTCCTCTTTCAACGCGCCGATGATCCCATTGCGCCCGGCGTAGAGCTTGCCGATCTGATCGGGATGCTTGCGGGCGGTCTGGATAACCCCGCAGGCACTGGCGTTAATGACGGCGGTCACACCGCCTGATTGGGCATAGAATGCGTTTCTGGTGGCCATTTCCGGCTGGTGCCTCCTGCAGTTTCATCGAGTGCGGCAGATGATACGCCAATCGCTTTTTTTTTTCATGACATCAAACGTCATAAGGAACGCTTGACGACCCGCATTCTATACGGGACGCTTTGCAGGTTTCATTCAAGAGGTCGATAACCGAATGCACATCCATATCCTGGGAATCTGTGGCACCTTCATGGGCAGTCTGGCCGTACTGGCGAGGGAGCTCGGGCACACCGTGACGGGCTCTGATCAGGGGGTTTACCCGCCCATGAGTACCCAGTTGGAGGCCCAGGGGATAGGATTAATGGAGGGTTACGATCCTGACAATCTCAAGCCTCAGCCGAATCTGGTTCTGGTTGGTAACGCCATGTCACGGGGTAACCCGGAGGTGGAAGCGGTTCTTAACCAGAATATTGACTATATGTCCGGCCCGGAATGGCTGGCGCGAGAGGTTCTGCGTCATCGTTGGGTGCTGGCTGTCGCCGGAACCCACGGCAAAACCACCACAACCGCCATGCTGTTGTGGATCCTGGAGCAGGCCGGGCTGGAGCCGGGCTATCTGATAGGCGGGGTCCCCAATGATTTCCCGGTTTCGGCGCGATTGGGTAACAGCGACTTTTTCGTTATTGAGGCCGATGAATACGACAGCGCCTTCTTTGACAAGCGCTCCAAGTTTGTCCACTACCGCCCCCATACCCTGATCCTCAACAATCTAGAGTTTGATCACGCGGATATTTTTGACAACGTTGAAGCCATTGAGCGTCAGTTCCATCATCTGGTGAGAACGGTGCCGTCCCGTGGGTTGATTGTGCGCCCGGCCGTGGATACTCATCTTGACCGGGCGTTGGAGCTTGGCTGTTGGAGCAGTGTGCAGGCTGCCTCGGTGGGCAGCGAAGTGTCCTATATGGCCGACTGGCGGGCGGAGTTGTTGGCTGAGGACGGCAGTCGATTCATGGTATTACACCGCGAACAACCGGTGGCTTCGGTCAGTTGGTCTCAAACCGGCCTGCACAACGTGCGTAACGCCCTCGCGGCCGTTGCAGCAGCCCGCCATGTCGGTGTCACTCCGGACCATGCCGTGGCGGCGCTATGCCACTTTTCGGGTGTAAAGCGCCGGATGGAGCTGCTTGCGGATGTTGGTGGGGTCCGTGTCTACGACGACTTCGCCCATCACCCGACGGCCATCGCTACCACGCTGGAGGGGCTGCGCCACAAGGTGGGCGATGACACTATCCTTGCGCTGATCGAGCCACGTTCCAACACCATGCAGCAAGGTTTTCACCAGGAGAGCCTGTTGCCCAGTGCGGCAGCGGCGAATCAGGTATTCTGGGCCAATCTCAATCGCATGGACTGGTTGCCAGCATTAGTTGAGGGCAGTAGTCCCGGGGCGGAAACACCGGATCGCCATCGTGTCGGGGCCAGCGTTGAGGAACTGATTGGCCAGGTTCTGGATCAGGTATCCGGTCCCTGCCATATTGTCACCATGAGCAACGGCGGTTTTGGCGGTATTCACCAGAAGCTGATTACCGAACTGGAACGTAAATTCGGCTGACGGGGCATCCTGCCTCCGCTATCCAATCGGGAAACTTCAGTATGACCGCAGCGTCCGAAAACCAGCGGGTGATCAATCTTGCCTTTACCGGTGCCTCCGGCGCGCAGTATGGCCTGCGCCTGTTGCAGTGCCTGGTGGCGGCGGACTGCCGGGTGCATGTGATGATCAGCAAGGCTGCACAGGTGGTGATTGCCACCGAAACCGATCTGAAATTACCGGGCAACACCTCTGCCATGCAGGAAGCGCTTGCCAGCTATGCCGGTGCCCGTCCGGGACAGGTGCTGGTGTTCGGCCGGGAAGACTGGTTCGCCCCGCCGGCTTCCGGTTCGGGTGAAAAAGCTCCACTGGTGATTTGTCCCTGCAGTACCGGCACCCTGTCGGCCCTGGCCACCGGCGCCAGCAACAATCTGATCGAGCGCGCGGGAGACGTGGCCCTCAAGGAGCGACGGCAACTGATTCTGGTGCCCCGGGAAGCGCCCTTTTCGGAAGTGCACCTGGAGAACATGCTGCGCCTGACCCGCATGGGGGCGGTCATCATGCCGGCCAGTCCAGGGTTTTATCACCGGCCGAATTCCGTGAATGATCTGGTGGATTTCATCGTTGCCCGACTATTGGATCACCTGGGCCTGCCCCAGGATCTGATGCCGCGCTGGGGCGAGGAGAGGGCGAAAGCGAAACAGCCTGACTGAACCGATCGGTGATGGTTTTGGTCAGCCCGATTGATGCTTTTCATCATTGAGCGAAAACGCCCATCCCCCGAGACTTGGTGAACGACAACCACAACACAGTCATTCACCGAGGTACACCATGATTCCACGCACAGTCTTCGACGCCGACCTTGACGGCTTCCGGGATTCCGTTCGTAAGTTCCTGCAGCAGGAAGCTGCGCCCTACCATGAACAGTGGGAGAAGGATGGCCAGGTCAGCCGCGAGCTCTGGAAGAAGGCCGGCGAACTTGGTTTCCTCTGCCCGACCATGCCAGAGGAATATGGCGGCGTAGGCGCGGACTTCCGCTACAGCGCTGTCATCATGGAGGAGGTGTCCAGGGCGGGCCTGTCCGGCATCGGCTGGACCCTGCACTCCGATATTGTGGCCCCCTACATCCTTAACTACGGCTCCGAAGAGCAGAAGCAGTACTACCTTCCTAAGCTGGCAACCGGTGAAATGATTGGCGCCATCGCCATGACCGAGCCAGGCGCTGGCTCCGATCTGCAGGGTGTAAAAACCACGGCGGTTAAAAGCGCGTCTGGCGATCACTATGTGCTTAACGGCTCCAAGACGTTCATTACCAATGGCCAGTTGGCGGACCTGGTGATCGTGGTGGCCAAGACCGACCCGAAAGAAGGTGCCAAGGGTACCAGCCTGCTCCTGGTGGAGACCGCCTGGGAAGGCTTCGAGAAGGGACAGAACCTGAATAAAGTGGGTATGAAGGCCCAGGATACCTCCGAACTGTTTTTTCAGGACGTAAAAGTGCCGGCGGATAAGCTCTTGGGCTCGATGGAAGGCCAGGGCTTTTTCCAGTTAATGGCGGAATTGCCGGCGGAACGTCTGCAGGTGGGCCTGACCGCCGTTGCTGCGGCAGAAGCCGCCTGGCAGTGGACCCTGGACTACGTCAAGGAGCGCAAGGCTTTTGATAAGCCGGTGATTGCGTTCCAGAACACCCGCTTCAAGATGGCGGAGATGAAGGCGGAAATCACCGCGGCCCGGGTCTTCTGCGACCGTTGTCTGGAGTTGCACCTGGACAAAAAGCTGGATATTCCAACGGCAGCCATGCTGAAGCAGCACACAACCGACCTGCAGTGCAAAGTCATGGACGAGTGCGTACAGCTTCACGGTGGCTACGGCTACATGTGGGAGTATCCCATCGCCCGTGCCTGGGCGGACTCGCGGGTGCAGCGTATTTACGCTGGCACCAATGAGATCATGAAAGAGATTGTTGCGCGTTCGTTCTAGTAGGCGCTTTTGCCTGTCAGCGCGCCGCCGGGACAGCTCCCGCGGCGCGTTTTCGTTACCTAAGTTTACAAATTGCCAAACCTATCAAGGTTCCCCCCGGCAACATCCCCTACAGTAGCGGCACAACCTCTAACAAGGACAATGGTTGCCGCGATGAAACGCCTGCTCCCCCTTTCAGTTACCCTGCTCACGCTGGCCCTCACCGGTTGCGGCGAGGAATCCGACAAATCACCGGTTGATGGCCGTGATTTCGACGCCGAGGATTACAGCGAGCCCGAGCCCTATACAGGTCGGGTGATTGATGGCTACCTGCGCAATGCCAGAGTGTGGCTGGACATGGACGGTGATAGCCAGTACACGCCGGGCCCGATGACCTTTGAAAACAGCGCCGGTACGGCAATAACCCTGCGGGATGGAGAACCCACCGCGTTAACGGGAGAGGGTGGCGTCTTCTCGCTGGATACCGCGGAACTGGTGCAGGACCCGTCCGTATCCCCGGATATTGATCCCAGGGACTTTCCGCTGTTTGCCGTGGTACTGCCTGGCCAGACCACGGAGCAGACCCGCATCGGGGAAGTGGTGCTGGAAGACGCCTACCTGCTTAGCGCGCCACCTGGCGTGCGCAATGTCACGCCATTGAGCCACCTGGTACGGCAGCGCCGCCTGATTGGGTTGCAGGATCTTTCGGTCATCAATACCGATCTGTCTGATGCCCTTGGCAACGTGAATCTGGTCAGTAACTATATCCGCTCCGGTGATC
The DNA here is from genome assembly GCF_056857915.1 of Marinobacter sp. B-12. Taxonomy (NCBI): domain Bacteria; kingdom Pseudomonadati; phylum Pseudomonadota; class Gammaproteobacteria; order Pseudomonadales; family Marinobacteraceae; genus Marinobacter; species Marinobacter sp. B-12. The sequence continues at coordinate 123,960 of NZ_JBSXOB010000041.1, forward strand.
ACCGTGCCCACGCATACGCCCGCGCCTTCGCCCGCTTCATGGCCAGCCAGTTTCCGCCGGAGTATGCCAATCTCCTGCGCAATGGCGACGGACGCGAACGCTACCTGAGTGAAGAGGCGGTTTATCTTCTGGGGATATCCTTTGCCCGCAATGCCCTGGAGGTGGTTCAGGTGGTTGATGCCGCTGCCTCCCAGGGAAACTACGAGAACATCAATATTGATGAACTGGCATTGCCGGAAGTGCCAATTGAGCTGGACGATCCGGTTATCCTTGAGCGTCAGACCGTTCTCGCCAGGGGGGAGGGGAGCGAGTTGCCGGCCACGATGTCCAACCTCAGCGTGTCCGCCGAACTGGAATTTGACTACTCGGAAGATGGCCGTTTGACGGCCGTGACGGCAAACGGGTGCATGATGCCGTCAATGCGGGAAATGGCCCGCTTGATCAATGCCCGTGGCAAAATCGCCGATACCGATGTGCAGTGGATGCCTTCGATATCACTGTCCCAGGAGAGTGCCAGCTACCATGAGGCTGAAGGGGCCGATGAGCGGCTGACATTCAACTGGCAGGACCGTACCGCGACGTTTGAAACCACCACCACCTGCCATCCGGGGCTTGCGGCGTCCTCGGCATTGGGTGGCCCGCCGGCGATCCGCTACGAGTGGACCATGGCAGATGCCCGGGTCGAGTCTCTGACGGCAGCCTCCGACAGCAAGACGGAAGTTCTGCGCCCTGACTATCAGTTTGCCAACGATGCCTTTTTCGGTTTCACGCGTTCCGTCGATAGCGCTGACGAGGAGATTGTGGCGCTCACGAGCAGCGTCCAATCCTGCGAAGGGGATATTGATCCAGAGGATGTCGATGCGGCGCAGGTGGTGTCTTCTCAGCAGCCTTTCACGGTCACGGGCAGTATCACGCTACCGGACGGGTTCACCGAGACGACTCTGGAGTTTGATACTCGCAATGACCGTTTCCGGCCGCTACGGTTTGGCTTCCTGGATGAAGAAATGAGCTCCACACCTGGGGTCAGCAATACAGAAGGGTTTGACTGGGCGTTTTACTACCCGTTCGACAACTCCAGCGAGTTTGTGGCGGACCAACCCAACCTGATCAACATCGCCTACCTGAATCGCCATGGCGGCAGCCGGGCCTGTGGACGGGAGTTCGAAAGAGCGCCGTCTGCGGCCTATGCCCGGGTGAACTATACCTATCAACGGCTTTCGGAATACTTGTCGGGACTGGTGGAATAAGGCAGGGGCGCGGGCTGGCTCTTGGCGAACGTGTGGACAGCCATGCGTTTGCGAGCGCAGGTTTGTTGCGACATGTGCTTATAAAGGAGTTGGATTCGTAACACTTCCTGGGGAAGGAAGTGGTGCCGAGGAGAGGACTTGAACCTCCACGGGGTTGCCCCCACTAGCACCTGAAGCTAGCGTGTCTACCAATTTCACCACCTCGGCAGGTGATTTGCAGTCTCTCCGGTGGGCATTCAAACGTTTTACTTCGTTGAATTTCCGGGCTTTCTGCCGCGGCTGCGGGCATTGCCGTCAACCAATGGCGCGTACTTTAATCATTCGGAAAAAGCCTGTCAAATATTTTTTGTCCCGCCAGGGCCGGTTTTTATGCCTATTTTAGGCGGTCGGTTAGGCAGGCAGGTGCTGGCAGCGTTATACTCCTTTGCAAACGCAATATAACGATTGATTTCCAGCAGGGAAGTCAGACTAAGGATACGAATGGTTTCCAGAAAGAAGACGGACAAAGACCCACATGCGCAGCGTGAGGCCAGCAAATACGACAACCCGATTCAGAGCCGGGAGTTCATTCTCGACCATCTGAAAGAACGGGGGGCGCCGGCTACTCATGAGACGCTGTGTGGTGAACTGGGGCAGCAGTCCGAAGAGGGCATAGAAGCTCTGCGCCGTCGGCTGATCGCCATGTGCCGGGACGGACAATTGATCTGCAATCGTCGGGGAGCCTATCTGCCTATTGAAGAAGCGGATCTGGTCACTGGCCGTGTTACAGGGCATAAGGACGGGTTCGGCTTCCTGATTCCCGACGACGGCGGCTCGGATCTGTTTCTGACGGCTCGCCAGATGCGTCAGGTCTTTCACGGTGACCGGGTTGCCGCCCGGGTGGATCGGGTGGACGATCGTGGTCGGCGCGAAGGTGTGATTGTAGAAGTACTGGAGTATCGCACCCATCAAACCGTTGGCCGTCTGTTTCAGGAAAGCGGCATCTCCTTTGTGGTTCCGGAGAATGCCCGTATCAACCACGAAGTATTGATCCCCGCAGAGCATATTAATGAAGCGCGGCACGGCCAATACGTCGTGGTCGACATCCTGCGCCAGCCTACGGTGCGTACCCAGCCAACAGGCAAGGTGGTTGAAGTGCTCGGTGAGCATATGGCGCCAGGCATGGAAATCGATGTGGCCATCCGGTCCTACGATATCCCTCACAGTTGGCCGCCGGCCGTGGGCGAGCAGATTGCCGGTATCGCTGATGAGGTTACCGAAAAGGACAAGCAGAATCGGGTGGACATCCGCAACCTGCGTCTGGTGACCATCGATGATGAAACCGCCCGGGATTTTGACGACGCGATCTATTGTGAGCCGCGCCCGCGCGGTGGCTACCGCTTGCTGGTGGCGATTGCCGACGTGTCCCATTACGTGCGTCCCGGCTCACCGCTGGATGAAGAGGCGATTAACCGTGGCAACTCCGTGTATTTTCCGGATCATGTGGTGCCCATGCTGCCGGAAAAACTGTCCAACGGCTTGTGCTCCCTGAATCCGGGTGTGGATCGGCTGTGCATGGTGGCGGATATGACCATCAGCGCCAACGGCAGCGTCAGCGGCTATACCTTCTATCAGGCGGTGATGCACAGTCACGCGCGACTGACCTACAACAAGGTCAGCGACATGCTTGAGCGACCGGATTCCGAGCCGGGTTACCGGTTGTCGGAACAGTACGCTCATGTGCTGCCGCACCTGCACAATCTTTACAACCTGTACAAATTGCTGCGCAAAGCCCGGACGGAGCGTGGCGCCATCGATTTTGAAACCACGGAAACCAAGGTGGTGTTCGATGCCAATCGCAAGATCGAGGAAATCGTTCCGGTCCAGCGCAACGATGCCCACAAGATTGTCGAGGAGTGCATGCTGGCCGCCAACGTGGCGACGGCACGATTCCTGAAGAAGCACAAGGTGCCCTCCCTGTACCGTGTGCACGATGGCCCGTCGGAAGAACGGCTTAACGCTGTGCGTCTGTTCCTGGGCGAGCTGGGTTTGCAGTTGGGGGGAGGCGACAAGCCAGCCTCTGCTGATTATCAGGCGTTGTTATCCAGTATCTCGGACCGCTCCGATGCCAACGTTATCCAGACCGTAATGCTGCGCTCCCTCAGCCAGGCGGTGTACAGTCCGGACGAGGGTGGCCATTTCGGCCTGGGATTTGCCAGCTATGCCCATTTCACCTCCCCGATCCGCCGTTATCCGGACCTGATTGTGCATCGCGGCATCAAATCCGTGATTCACGGTGAGGAAGGAGGTAAGGATGTAACTGCACCGCCAAAGCGTGACCCAGAGCTGGCGGAATACCCCTACGATACGGCCCGCATGCATCAATTGGGTGAGCACTGTTCCATGACGGAACGCCGCGCCGACGATGCAACGCGGGACGTGATGGCCTGGCTCAAGTGCGAATACCTCAAGGATCACGTGGGCGAGGAGTACGACGGCGTGATTGCAGCCGTTGTGCCTTTCGGCTTCTTTGTGGAGCTTTCCGGAGTTTACATTGAGGGCCTGGTGCACGTGTCTACCCTCAGTGGTGACTATTTCCATCACGACGCTGCCAAACATCGCCTGATCGGAGAGCGTACCGCTATGAGCTTCCGGTTGGGCGATGAGGTCCGCGTGAAGGTGGTGCGTGTAGGCATGGAAGACCGCAAGGTCGACCTGGAGCTGGTGAGCGAGCCACAGCATCGCCAAGCTGACCGGGATGCGCTGGAGGTCACCAAGCGAGAGCCGCGGGACAAGGGCAAGGGCAAGGGCAAAGGTAAGGGGCGAGGTAAGGGTGGCAAATCCACCGCTGGCCGTGCCCCGAGAGTTGACCGGGACAAGGCTGGTGATACGGCTGCCAAACCCCGCCGCAGGAAAGCGACTGGCTCAAAGTCTTCTGGCAAATCGGAGGCATCCGACGCGGTCACGCCAACATTCGATGATGATGGCGAGATGTCGGCCCGTGACAAGCTGGTGGCGGAAGCGGCCAAGCTCGCACTGGGTAAGGGCAAGAGCAAGAAGGCGCCGGCTAAAACCGCCGGCGCTGACAAGAAACGAAAGCCCCGCAAGTCAGGAAAATAGGCCGTGTCTGAAGAATACATTTTTGGCTGGCATGCGGTTGAGGCCGTCCTCAAGCGCGAGCCGGAACGTTTGCAGCAGGTGTGGATTCAGACGGGGCGCGAGGACCGCCGGGTCAAGACCGTCACCGATGCCCTCAATGAGCTTGGGGTGCGCTGGAAGGTTGTGCATCGCAAAGAACTGGATCAGCACGTAGCCGGCGTACATCAGGGCATTGTGGCTGCGGTTTCTGAAAGCCGTGAATGGAGTGAGGATGATCTCCTGGCCATGTTGTCAGGGTCTGACAAGCCGCCGTTTCTGTTGATCCTGGATGGTGTGACCGATCCCCACAACCTGGGCGCCTGCCTGCGAACCGCTGATGCCGTGGGTGTCCAGGCTGTGGTCGTGCCCAAGGATAAATCCGCGTCGTTGTCGCCGACCGTCAGGAAGGTGGCCTGTGGTGCGGCTGAAACTGTGCCTCTGGTACGTGTCACTAATCTTGCGCGGTTTATGCGCACGATCAGGGATGACGGCGTCTGGCTCATTGGCACCGCTGGCGAAGCGGACAATACCCTGTATCAGGCGGACTTTACCGGCCCGGTTGCTCTGGTAATGGGTGCTGAGGGCAAAGGTATGCGTCGCCTGACCAGGGAACACTGTGATCTGTTGATCAATATCCCCATGCTTGGCCACGTGGACAGTCTCAATGTGTCGGTGGCTACTGGCGCCTGCCTTTACGAAGCCCTGCGTCAACGGCTTGCATAGTATCAGCCACACGCCTAGAATACGTGACCCCCTTTTTAGGGGGCGGTGTTGTATTGCCTGAAATCCTGGTGGTCAATATCGGCTTTTTGAGCAGGCTTTATACGTAATGTCTTGTTGATAAAAGCAAAAAGAAGCCGGCAGCTTTGCCTGCCACCTCCTTGCTTCTTGCATTTGCCCTGTTTGTTGAAACCGGTGCCTGTGCTGGAGGCTGTTCAAACCGTAGGGAGAACTCATGCGTCACTACGAAATCGTATTTATGGTACACCCGGATCAGAGCGAGCAGGTGCCCGCGATGATCGAGCGCTATACCGGCGTCATCAATGAAGATGGTGGCAAGGTACATCGCCTGGAAGATTGGGGCCGTCGTCACCTGGCTTACCCGATCAACAAGATCCACAAGGCTCACTATGTTCTGATGAACATTGAATGTTCACAGGCAGCGATGGACGAGCTGACTCACAACTTCCGTTTCAACGATGCCATCATCCGCGACATGATCCTGCGCCGCGATGGTGCCGACATTGAACTGTCCCCGATGAAAGCTTCCGAGTCCCGTGAAGACCGTCGTGGCGGCGATGATCGTCCGCGTCGTTCAGCCGAATCTGACGAGCCACGTCAGCAGGCTGAAACCCAGGACGAAGAAGAGTAAAACCATCACCGGAGTTGAGGAGTTAAGTTATGGCTCGTTTTTTCAGACGTCGTAAGTTCTGCCGCTTCACGGCAGAAGGTGTTAAAGAGATCGATTACAAGGATCTGGACACCCTGAAAGGTTACATCACTGAAACCGGCAAGATCGTGCCCAGCCGTATTACCGGCACCAAGGCACGCTATCAGCGTCAGCTGGCTACCGCTATCAAGCGTGCCCGCTACCTGGCACTGCTGCCGTATTCGGACAGCCACGATAACTAAGTAACAGAATAAACAGGACCCGGGACCATGCGTGCACTGGCACAGTTTGTAATGCGCGGTCCTTTGCAGGCAGGCGGGGTGGCAGCAGTTACGACTGCAATACCCTTGTTGTTCTGGATAGGTGCGGCGGTTATTGGCCTGGTCATTCTCAGACTGGGTATCAGCCAGGGGCTTAGTATCGGCCTCTGGGCGTTGCTTCCGGCACTAGGCTGGAGCTGGTTCGGGCAGGACCCGACGGCACTGGTGGTGTTGCTTCAGGCAATGTTAATGGCGTCCATCCTGAGAACGACCCTGTCCTGGGAGAAGGCGCTGCTCGCAGGCAGTTTCCTGGGGATTGTGACAGGCTTGATGTTGCCCTTGGTGTACCCGGATCTGTTGAACGATCTGGTGCAGGCCGGGGTGAGATTTTACGAAGAGTACAACGCCGAAATCGCCAGTAGTCTTGGCAGTGAGCTGGAAACAGTCATTCGGCAAACCATGAATGCGAGCATGGCGGGCACCTACCTGGTAATCGGGGTGTGCATGACCATGCTGGCGAGATCCTGGCAGGCCGGGTTGTACAACCCCGGCGGATTCCGGACCGAGTTTCACTCGCTCCGGCTGTCACCGGCAATCGCGGTTATTTGTGTGATTACCATGGTGGCGGGGCCCGTTCTCGGGTTGAATTCCATGTTGCTGGGCTGGGTTGGAGGTTTGCCGCTGTTTGTGGCGGGCCTGGCCCTGGTTCATGGCGTTGTCGGTCGTAAAAATCTGAGTGGTCAGTGGTTGGTGTTGTTCTACCTGGCGCTGGTACTGCTTGGTCCAAGCCTGATGATTCTGTTGGTAGTTCTGGCTTTTGTGGATAGCTGGCTGGACATCCGGAGGCGAATGAAGCCCTCCGGCCCGGCTGAATAAAGCACGAAGAGGTTAACGAGATGGATGTTATTCTGCTCGAAAAAGTAGCAAACCTTGGTTCACTGGGTGACAAGGTCAAGGTAAAGGCCGGTTACGGTCGTAATTTTCTGCTGCCTTATGGCAAGGCTGTTGCGGCAACCGCTGACAACCTGAAAGCGTTCGAAGAGCGCCGTGCAGAGCTGGAGAAGGCGGCAGCTGAAAAGCTGGCTGCGGCCCAGGCTCGTGGCGAAGCTCTGGAAGGCGCCTCAGTCACCATCACCTCCAAGGCTGGTGAAGAAGGCAAGCTGTTCGGCTCCATCGGCGTGCGTGACATCGCAGATGCGATTACCGCCACTGGTACCGAAGTTGAGAAAAGTGAAGTTCGTCTGCCCGAAGGCCCGCTGCGCGTGGTTGGCGAGTACGAGATCGAGCTTCAGCTGCACTCTGACGTAACCGTTCACATTAACCTGGCTGTTGTAGCTGAGTAAATTGACGGTTTAGTCTGAACATCGGGTTACTATCCGGTGGCAGCCATAACAGGCCCGGAATCCATTCAGGTGGATTCCGGGCCTGTTGCTTTCTGGTGTATGATTTGTGTTTTCCGTAGCTCTCCCATCGCATCGACAATCCCCGTAAACTGTCACGGATGTGATGCCCAGACGAAGACGTTTCCATGGCCAACCCGAATTTCAAACCGGTAAACAGCGACCCTGAGACCAGCCGAATCAAGGTTCCACCTCATTCAGTGGAGGCCGAACAGGCGGTGCTTGGTGGCCTGATGCTGGACAACCGCCGATTTGATGAGATCTCGGAGATCATTTCCGCTGGCGACTTCTACCGTCAGGATCACCGCCTCATTTTTGGTGCAGCCGAGCGACTGGCGGGCGAGAGCGAACCGCTTGATGTTGTCACGCTGACCGAATTCTTGGAGCGTGCCGGTGATATCGAAGACGCGGGTGGACTTTCCTATCTGGCAGAACTGGCCGAGAAAACCCCCGGTGCCGCCAATATCCGCGCCTATGCCGAGATTGTGCGGGAGCGCTCTATCCTGCGACAACTGGTGCAGGTGTCCGGCGAGATATCCGATTCGGCGTTTAATCCCCAGGGCCGGAACAGCAACGAGATCCTGGACGAAGCCGAGCGTAATGTCTTCCAGATCGCCGAATCTCGGGTCAAGGAAGGCTCCGGCCCCCAGGCTATCAACCCAATTCTCACCAAGGCCCTCAGTCGCATTGAGGAACTGTTCGAGTCCGGCGAGACTACAACGGGTCTGACAACGGGCTTCAAGGACCTGGATGAGTGGACGTCGGGGATGCAGCCCTCGGATCTGTTGATCGTGGCGGGGCGACCGTCCATGGGTAAGACCACCTTTGCCATGAACATCGTCGAGAATGCCTTGATAAGCACCGGTGCGCCGATTCTGGTGTTCAGTATGGAGATGCCGGCGGATGCGCTGGTCATGCGTATGCTGTCGTCCCTGGGGCGTATTGATCAGAGCCGGATTCGTAGCGGTAAGCTGGAAGAAGACGATTGGCCCAGACTGACATCCGCGGTGAGTCTGCTGAAAGACAAGCCGCTCTATATCGACGACACACCTGGCCTGAGCCCAACCGAAATGCGTTCCCGGGCTCGTCGTATTGCCCGGGAGAACGAAGGCAAGCTTGGCCTGATCATGGTGGATTACCTCCAGTTGATGCGGGTGCCCGGAAACACCGAGGGTAGGACCGCCGAGATTTCCGAGATCTCCCGTTCCCTGAAAGGGATCGCCAAGGAACTCAGTTGCCCGGTCGTGGCGCTTTCGCAGCTGAACCGGAGTCTGGAGCAGCGGCCGAACAAGCGCCCGGTCAACTCGGATCTGCGGGAATCCGGCGCCATCGAGCAGGACGCGGACGTCATCATGTTTGTCTATCGGGATGAGGTCTACAACGAGGACACCTCCGACAAGGGCATTGCCGAAATCATCATCGGTAAGCAACGTAACGGCCCCATTGGTACTGTGCGACTGGCCTTCATCGGCAAGTACACCAAGTTCGAGGATCTGGCCCACGGCGATTACGGCGGGGATTATTAATGCCACGGAAGACCGTTGCCCGTATTGATACCCGTGCACTCCGCCACAACTATCGCCTCGCCTGCCGGCTGGCCAGCCCGGCCCGGGCAATGGCTGTTATCAAGGCTGATGGCTATGGTCATGGCATCCGTGAAGTCGCACGGGCCCTGGCGAGCGACGCCCCCAAGTTTGCCGTTGCCTGTCTGGAAGAGGCCCTGGCGATCCGGGAGGCCGGAGTTGATCATTCTGTGGTGTTGTTGCAGGGCATGCACAGCGCCGAGGATGTCGCGACTTGTGTTCGCGAAGGTTTTGAAGTGGTGGTCCACAGTGGCTACCAGTTGGACTGGCTGGCGCAGGCTGGTGAGACGCCGACGGTCTGGGTAAAAGTGAATACCGGCATGAATCGGCTTGGCTTCGCGCCGAGCGTACTGGCCGATGTTATGGCACGACTGGATACCATTGCCGCGGCGGAGAAGGTGGCGGGTTTCGTAACGCACTTTGCCTGTGCGGACGATATCTCCCGCGATGACACTGACCAGCAGACACGGATATTCAGTGAAGCAGTGGTGGACTGGCCTAAACTTGAGAAAAGTGCGTCAAATTCCGCCGCCCATTTTCTCCCCGCCCAGCCGTCGTTCGACTGGACCCGTCCCGGCATCATGCTTTATGGCGCCTCCCCGACCATGGGCAAGACGGGCCCGGAGCTGGGACTGGAAGCGGTGATGACACTGGAAGCCCCTTTGACTGCAGTGCGAACCCTAAAACCGGGAGAGTCCGTGGGCTATGGCTATACCTGGACCGCGACCCGGGAGACACGAATGGGAATTGTGGCCGCTGGCTATGGTGATGGCTATCCTCGCCATGCCGGTACAGGCACTCCAGCGTGGGTCGGCGGTAACCGCATACGCCTGATTGGCAGGGTGTCCATGGACATGCTGGCCGTGGACCTGACGGGTGCCCCTGACGCCTGTCCTGGCGACTCGGTGGAACTCTGGGGGCGGCATGTCAGTGTGGATGAAGTGGCGCAACACGCCGGTACTATTGGCTACGAACTGCTGACGGGAATTACAGCCCGGGTGCCCAGGCTGTACGAGGATTCTGGCAACGCTGCAGCAGGGTAGGTGGTCAGGAAGCAGCGGGTTCCGGCTCGTGGATGATTTCCTCGATGAAGTCGAGAATCGCGGCCAGGCTGCGGTCGTCCAGTTTCTTCAAGACTTTGTGGACGACCATCTTGCTGCCTTTGAGCATGCTGCTGATGCCCATTCTGGCCATACCCATCAGCATGCTGCTGGCATTCAGCCGGCGCAGGGGTTCCAGGAAAAAGAAATCCAGACCGTTGTCGGTCATCTCGACAATCAGTTCGAACAGTTTGTCGATGGCTATCTTGTCCGCCTTTCCCCGCTCCCGGAGCTCGTTGACGGTATAAAGTGCGCGGGTGCGGAGTTCATCCGGGATGGGGGCAACGATATGGCTTTGTTGTTTCAGCATGTAGGGTCCTGTTGTTGTATGCTCGTCAGGTCTGTTCAGTACTCCGACACGTATTCTATGAGGTGTACTTTGCGTGCCATTGGCTCTAACGGTATCGGGTGCCCGTCATATCAGTGATATCCCGGGTACGCGTTCCAACAAGCTGTGGGAACGATTACAGTGTGGTGAAGACATACATCAGTATACAGATGAAGTGGCAACGGTACTGTTACCCGTTGCGAAGATAGAAATCGGAGGCGGTGAGCGCTCGTGCACGTTCTTGTTGTTCATGATTATGGCCCGTTGGGGCGGGTATTGCTGGAGCGTTTGAGGAACACCTCGCTCCATGTCAGCCCGTTGCTGATCAGCGAGCTTGAAACTGCGGATCTTTCGGCGCTGGAAGGCTGGGTTCCCGACGATACCGACTTGATCGTGAATGCGCTTTGGCTTGCGGACCCTGAAAGTGCGGAAAAGAACCCCGAATTGGCTCACAAGGCGTCGTTTTCGTTGCCCGTGGCGCTGGCGGAGCATGCCTGTGAGCGCAATATCGCGTTGTTGCAGTTGTCGTCTTCCTACGTGTTCGACGGCCGAAAGCAGAGTGCGTACATTGCCTCCAATCCCGGTCAGCCCTGTAACGAGCTGGGTAACTGGCAATGGGAATGCGAGCAGGCGCTGAGAACGTTGTTGCCGCGGCACATTATTTTGAGGACGGGCTGGAGCCTGGGGCGTTTTGTCCGCAAGGTGCAGTCCGTTGCCGCAGAGTCCGACACCATCAAACTACCCGGCAAATGCCGTGGCCAACCCGTGACAGTCAGTGATCTTGCCCGGGTGATTACCGCGATTGTCCAGCAGATAGATTGCGGCGCGGAAGTATGGGGTACGTATCAGTATGCTGGCGCGGAGGACATCTCGCTCTATGAGTTGGGGCTTGCAATAACCGGTTTGAGGGGCATCCCCGATGGTATCCGGGTGGTGGATGAAACGCCCGCATGGGCAATCCTGGAGCCCGCGAACGCCACCATGATCTGCACCAAGATACGCAACACCTTTGGCGTAAAGCAACTCCCCTGGCGTTCGGGGCTTGCGGAGGAACTGGAGTTGTTATCTCTGAACGGCGGCAAGGAATTGACGGACGAAACGACGAGTTGATCTCCGGTTCGCCGGGGTTGTCTAGGCGTTCTGACGGGCGACTTCCCGTGTAACCATTTGCAGTGCTTCCACATTCAGCAGTTCGATTTCACGGCCCCTGGCGTTGATGATGCACTGATTCTGGAAACGGGTGAACACCCGGCTTACGGTTTCCACAGCGAGGCCAAGGAAATTGGCGATGTCACTTCTGGCCATCGGCAGGCTAAAGTTGGTGCCCGACATGCGACGGCGCTGGAACCTGCTGGAAAGAGACAGCAGCAGGGCGGCGACTCGCTCTTCCGCGGTATTCTTGCTCAGCAGCATGGCCAACTGGTGGCTGCCCTGAATTTCCTGGCCCATCAGGTTATACATGTGGTGCTGCAGGTTCGGCATCTTGCTGGTAAGTTCTTCCAGTCGGTTGACCGGAAACTCGCAAACACTGCTACGCTCCAGTGCCCTGGCGGTGCACGCATAGTGTTCACTTCCCATGCTGTCGAGTCCCACCAGTTCGCCAGGCATGAAGAACCCCGTTACCTGTTCCTCGCCGTTTTCGCTAACGATAGACGTCTTGACTGCGCCGCTTCTCACGGCAAAGCAGGAGCGGTAAGGCGTACTCTGGTCAAAAATATGCTCACCGCGATTGAAGATGCGACCCTGTTCCATAATGTCTTCGAGGCGATCCAGTTCGCTCTCCTCCACGGCCAACGGCAGGCACAAGTTGCTTAGGCTGCACTGGTGACAGGATGCTCTGAGAGGCGAAGCCTTGCGAAGTCGGATAGGTTGAGGCATTGCAGGTGCACCCCTAATAATTGATTCATATCAAAAGTGCACTTTATTACGGAAGGGGAGCCTTGCCAATGATCAATGATACGGAGAGCGACGCTCAGATACGCTGCCATCAGCCCTTTTGGGGCTGGTGGCAGGTCTTAGTCAGACTTTTCCGAATACCAGCGAAGCATTGGTTCCGCCGAACCCGAAGCTGTTGGACATCACCGTATTCAGTGGCGCCGCTTTGGAATCAGGCCCCACGACCGGCATGCCGGAAATGGTGTCATCCAGGTTTGTCAGGTTCTTGGTGCCCGCGATAAATCCGTTTTGCAGCATGATCAGTGAATAGATCGCTTCATGAACACCCGATGCGCCCAAAGAGTGGCCGGACAGGGATTTGGTGGATGAAATCTGCGGTACGTTGTCACCGAAGACGTTCCGTACGGCCTTCATTTCCGCCACATCGCCCACTGGCGTGCTGGTGCCGTGCGCATTGATGTAATCCACCGGCGCCTCAACCGTGGACAGCGCCTGTTGCATGCAACGCATGGCGCCCTCTCCAGAAGGAGCGACCATGTCATGCCCGTCGGATGTCGCGCCATAACCGGTCAGCTCGGCAATGATGGGGGCGCCGCGCTTGAGGGCATGCTCCAGCTCTTCCATCACCACCATTCCGCCACCGCCAGCAATGACGAACCCGTCACGGCCGGCGTCGAAGGGCCTGGATGCGGTTTCCGGAGCATCGTTGTACTTGGTGGAGAGCGCGCCCATGGCGTCGAACAGCATGGTCAGGCTCCAGTCCTCCTCTTCGCCACCGCCGGCGAATACAATGTCCTGCTTGCCGGACTGGATCTGCTCCGCAGCGTGGCCAATACAGTGGGCGCTAGTGGCGCAGGCAGACGACATGGAGTAGTTCACACCGCGAATTTTGAAGGCCGTGGCCAGGCAGGCCGACACGGTACTGGTCATGATCCGTGGCACCATGTAGGGCCCGATGCGTTTGACGCCTTTCTCACGCATGATGTCGACGGCCTCCACCTGGCTGGCGCTGGACGCGCCGCCGGAGCCAGCAATCAGGCCAGTACGGTCATTGGAGACCAGATCGTCCGTCAACTGTGAGGACGCAATGGCCTGCTCCATGGCAAGGTAGCTGTACATCGCCGACTGGCCCATGAAGCGTCGGGTCTTACGGTCGATGACCGACGTGTCCACATCAACGGAACCTGCCACCTGGCTGCGGAAGCCCATGTCACGATAGGTTTCATTAAACCGGATGCCCGATTTGCCGGCCCTGAGGCTTTCCAGCACCGCATCTGTGGAGTTGCCGAGGCAGGAAACAATGCCCATACCGGTAACCACAACTCGTCTCATACTTTCCTCCTTAGCAGGGCCTGCACCGCAAACCGGGCCGATCCCCTCTGTCTTTGATTATAACCATCAGTCTAGTGTTCCGTGCGGTTAATTCGCTGACTGATATCGGTTACAATGTAAGCCTATCGATCAACAAGAATAGGTTTCCACTGTGCCCAAACCTGCAGCGCCCTTTAACCTGACGGTACACGATCAACTGGAGCTCGAAGGCTGGTGCCGAACCAATACTCTGAGTCAGCATCTGGCTCAACGTGCCAGAATTCTTTTATTGCTGAATGAAGGCGAGACACCCCAATGGATCTCGGACTCGCTCCAGGTCAGCACTCAAACCGTATTCAAATGGCGCAAGCGCTACCTTGAACAAGGTCTTGAGGGGCTTTGTGATGCACCGCGCCCAGGTCAGCCCCGAAAACTGGACAACAAAACCGTCAAGAAGATTTTAGAGGACTCGGTCCACAAGGTCCCTAAAGAGGCCACACACTGGAGCATCAGTCTCATGGCCAAGCATGCCGGGGTGACGTGCTGGCAAGTGCGTCAGATATGGAAAGCGGCTGATTTGAAGCCGCACCGGCTCAGAACGTTCAAAATCAGTAACGATCCCAATTTTGCTGAAAAAGTGTGTGACGTTGTAGGCCTTTATATGAATCCGCCGGACAATGCACTGATTCTGTCAGTTGATGAAAAGACCCAGATTCAGGCTCTCGACCGGACGCAACCAAAATTACAGCTCAGGCCTGGGCAAGTTGAGCGTCACACACACGATTACAAGCGCCATGGCACGACCAGCCTGTACGCTGCCTTCAATATTTTGACGGGCAAGGTGATTGGCCGCATCACCCAGCGCCACCGCGCCAAGGAGTTTTTGGACTTCTTGCGACAGATCGACCGGGAGACTCCGAAGGCTCTGGATCTGCACTTGATTCTGGATAACAGCTCTACCCATAAAACCCCGGAGGTCAAAGCCTGGCTGGCCAAGCACCCTCGGTTCAAGCTGCATTTCACGCCCACGAGCGCGTCCTGGCTGAATGCGGTCGAGGGCTGGTTTGGCCAACTGGAACGACGAGCGCTTTATCGGGGTATTTTCACCAGCGTCAGCGAACTGAAGTCAGCTATTAAGAAGTACATCAAGGTTCATAATGAGACACTGGCCAAGCCATTCCGATGGCACAAAAGCGCCGAATCCATTATGACATCGGTCGCGAGGGCAAAGCTGAGTTTAATCGATAATAAGTCATCGAATTAACCGCACGGAACACTAG
>NZ_JBSXOB010000042.1:0-6950 GCF_056857915.1 Marinobacter sp. B-12
TAGCCTTGATCCAGCACCAGGCTGGCTGCTTCCTGTTTGAACTCAGGAGAAAAAGAACGTCGCTTTCTGGTCATCAGACACCTCGTTTATGGTGGCGATATTACCACCTACGTTGGTGTCCGGAATCATTGAACCACTACAGTAGGCTTCATGCCATCCCGCGTACGCGTGAATAGCGAATCATTTAACAAGTCCCGTAAGCGTGATAGTGAGTAACTAACAGAAGGTTGAGTTAGGTTGAGGGTTTCTGCAGCTTTGCTAACGCTGCCGTCCTCATAGATAGACAGGAACACCTTTATCAGGCCCAAATCAGATTTTTGCATAATTTTACAGATCCAAATATTCATATGATCTATATTTGATAGCAAAATTTATCAATTTGATCAATATATTTTTCGTTGTTACCGTATAAAATCACGAGGCTGGAAGAGTGAAAAACAACACATCAATCAAGTCAGCCCACTATCAAGTAATAAAGCGCCATGGTGCTAGCAAGATTCTCGGTAATCCTAGATCGAATAAGCTCCACTTTCTGAAAGGTGCCCTCGACGATTTCCGATATCTCCTCTTGCGATATGGGGGAACGCCCCGGAAGAGACGATATTAAAGACAACCAAAGTTCAGGATAAAAAACAACAACCTATCCTTTCTGATGAATCTGAGGACGCACCAATGAAGATAGTGAGTTATCACGATTACCGTCGCCTAGCGAAATCCAGATTGCCAAAGATGGTGTTCGATTATCTCGACGGTGGTGCCGATGACGAAAATGCTTTGCAACACAATCGAAATGAGTTCGCCAACGTAAGGCTATCACCCAAAAGATTGGTTGATGTAAGCAATCGCAATATTGAGCGGGCAATTCTTGGCAATAAACAGGCGGCCCCCTTTGCAGTTGCACCGACTGGGTTGAATGGCCTTTTCTCTCCGGAGGGTGATTTGAAAATTGCCAGAGCTGCTGCTCGCGCCGGAATACCCTTCTCGTTATCAACGGCATCGACGTCTTCCATCGAGGAAGTTGCACAGGCCAGTGACGGCGAACTTTGGTTTCAACTGTATGTAATTCACAAAGAGCTGGCGAAGCAGTTTATCCAAAGAGCTCGCGACAACGGCTACCAGACACTCATCCTCACGGTCGACGTAGCGGTAAATGGGAACCGTGAAAGAGATCTTAAAAATGGGTTTTCATTGCCTATTAAATACACGCCAAAGGTCATTTGGGATGGAGCTTTGCATCCATCCTGGAGTTGGAATCTTGTTAAATATGGCATGCCGAAGCTGGCAAATTTTGAAACTGCCGAACTTAATAATATAGAGATTCAATCTGCCCTTATGAGCAGAAAAATGGACGCTAGCTTCGATTGGCAGGATTTAAAATGGTTAAGAGATGAGTGGCCTCATAGATTAATAGTAAAAGGTATAAATAATGCCTCTGATGCAGTCAAATGTGCTCAGATAGGCGTCGACGGTGTAGTGCTTTCAAATCATGGCGGAAGGCAGTTGGATAGCTGTATATCTCCGGTTCAAGCTTTAGAAGAGGTTGTTTCGAAAGTTGATATTCCCGTAATGATTGATAGCGGTGTCAGAAGGGGCTCAGATATTGTGAAGGCCATTGCGCTGGGAGCGGAGGCCACCCTGATTGGGCGCCCTTTGCTGTGGGCTTTGGCTGCTCGGGGTGAATACGGTGTCGACGAAATGATTAAAATGCTAAAAGACGATGTTGATCGCACACTTGCCCATATTGGTTGTTCTGATATTAACGATGTAAATAAAAGCTTTGTCTTTGATTGAGGTATAAAATTGTGTCTTCTTTAATAATAGAGAGAGTCGATGTAAGAGCTGTAAATGTGCCTCTTGAGTACCCCATATATACTGCTGTTGGTGTAGTAGATACTTCTCCTCTTATATTAGTGGATATATTCACTAACTCGAGCTCAGTTGGGAAGGCCTATTTATTTGGTTATTCTCCGGCAATGCTGTCATCACTGAAAAGTGTAACTAAAGATTTATCTAAGATCATCGTCGGGATGAAGGTTGAACCCTTCGCTATCAATAAACTGTTAGAAGAAAAGTTCCAATTGCTCGGGTACACCGGGCTATTGAGGATGGCAGGTTCCGGTATTGACATGGCACTTTGGGATGCTTTGGCAAAGTCTGCAGGCTTGCCGCTTTATAAATTCTTGGGAGGTGGCGCTCGAAGAATTAAAAGTTATGACAGTCACAGTATGGATGGCGTATCGCTTGCCGCGCAACGTGCCGAGGCATCGGTAAAGCAGGGCTTCCGAGGAATCAAGACCAAAATAGGTTACGAGACGTTGGAAGAAGATCTCAACGTGGTTTCAAAACTAAGGGAGGTGGTCGGAGATAGCGTCGATATCATGGTTGATTACAACCAGAGTCTAGCTGTTCCCGAGGCAATAAAACGGATCAAGGCTCTTCAGGCGGAGGGCATAGCCTGGGTGGAGGAGCCTGTTTCTTACTTTGATGACGACGCTTGCGCAAAAGTACGCTCTGCTTCGAATGTTGCCATTCAAATCGGAGAAAATTGGCTAGGAACTGAGCAAATGATCAAGTCACTTCGGGCGGAGGCTTGTGACCTTTCGATGCCGGATGTCATGAAAATTGGTGGAGTCACAGGTTGGTTGAAGGCCTCAGCTCTGTGCGAAGCTTTTGCGCAACCAATGTCCAGCCATTTATTCCAGGAATATAGTGCCCACCTTCTAGCTGTCAGCCCTACTGCACACTGGCTTGAACGAATGGATATCGCTAAAGCGGTTGTGGACTCATCTCTAGCATTTGTTGATGGCGATGCAGTTCTCTCGGATGAGCATGGTGCAGGCTTTGTATGGAAAGAGTCGGAAATTGAAAAATACATAGTTTAACCCCCTTTAATGTGCGGAGAAATGTTATGAAAATTACAAAAATCCTTATAACTGCGCTTTTTCTGTCTTTGGTTTTCACTAGTCTGGCTCATGCTCAGACGACCATGTACGTAGCTAGTTGGTTGCCGCCCTCCCATCCTCAAAACACGGTTGTTCTTCCTACTTGGGGGAAATGGATTGAGGAAGCTACAAACGGCGAGGTGAAACTGAAAATCGAATACAACATTGGCCACCCGAAAGATCTTTTCACTTTGGTAGAGGACGGCGTGGTTGACGCAGCATGGTCGTCCACAGGTTATGTGCCAGGCCGTTTCGAGCTTACCCAGCTCGCTGAATTGCCGCTAAATGGCCCGAATGCCGAGGCGGCATCAGTCGCATACTGGCGAGTGCATGAGAAATACCTTGCCCCGGCTAACGAATTCGTTGGTGTCGAGGTCGTCGGCTTGTTTACCCACGCCCCTGGGCAGATCCATACCAGAGATCCGATCAATAGCCTCAAGGATTTGAGTGGTCAGAAAATTCGCCTCGGTGGTGGGGTGATGAATACGTTGGCGGAAAATATGGATGTTGTGGGCGTAAATGCACCCGCAACAAAAGTCTATGAAATGCTGCAGCAGGGCGTAATCGATGGGACATTTCTTCCCGTATGCGAGCAGCGAACGATTCGACTGAATGAAGTCGCTCGGAACCTGACGCTACTGCCCGGCGGCATGTATCAGACCAGTTTTGCTGTCTTCATCAATGAGGGTTTCCTCGAGAACTTGCCGGACCAAGCGCGTGAAGCTCTTCTGAGCGTATCCGGAGAGCGACTGTCGCGTCTTGCCGGTCAGGAGTGGGAGCAGTGTGGTAATGAAGCCTTGCAAGAAAGTATCGATAAGGGCGTTGCCGTTAAACGCGTAGAGAAGGGTGACCCGATCGCAGTGGAGTTTGAACAAATCTCATCAGGGATTGACGAAGATTGGCTCGATTCAGTTGAAGACACCGGCGTAAATGCTTCCGAGGCTCTTAAAGAGTTTCGCTCCATTGCTCGAAACTACGAAGCGCAAAAGAAGGAGTGAGTAATGGCATTCCTTCAATGGCTGAAAAAGCATTACGACGAGAGAGGGCCAGCCTTATGGCTGGCCCTCTCTTTCGAAACCATTGCGTCCGTTGTCCTGCTCTTCCTGATGGTACTTACTTGCATTGATGTTGTGGGCCGTTACATCTTTGCTAGCCCTGTTCATGGAAGTACCGAGTTGACGGAGATCGGACTCGCGGTAATGGTCTTTGCGGCAATGCCAGTTGTCACCTGGCGAGGGTGCCACATCGTTGTGGATCTATTAGACAGCATTCTTGGTCCCAGGACCGTCAAACTATTCGCCCTACTGGCCGCTTTCGTCATTTCTTTATCGCTTTGTGCAGTCGGATGGCGAATCTGGGAGTTGGCCGAGCGTTCAATCAGCCGCAACGTTGTCACAGAGTTTCTTGGCTTGCCAAGTGGTTACGTCATGATCTACATCGCTGTCATGAGCTGGGCGACAGCTTTGGGGATGCTCACCTACGGCGTGTTCAGAATCTTACGCCACGACAAAAATTAACTGAAACGTAACCGGGGATCCCTATGTCCACTGTCTTGATCGGCTTTGCCGTTCTTCTTTTCCTGATTATTGTCGTGCGAATTCCAATTGCGTTCGCAATGGGTGTGGTCGGCTTTTTTGGCTTTGCTATTTTACAAGGGCTTGGGCTCGATAACCTGGCTAGTTTCCGCTGGACCGGCGCGTTATCGATGGCTTCCACTCGTGTCGTCGATACTGTTCAGGATTACGGCTTGTCAGTCATACCACTATTTATCCTTATGGGAAACCTGGTTACGAGATCTGGGTTGTCCCAAGAACTTTACCGAGTATCACATGCCTTTCTAGGCCACCGAAAGGGCGGGTTGTCCATGGCAACCATCGTTGCGTGCGGAGGCTTTTCGGCGATTTCTGGCTCTAGCCTGGCGACGTCGGCAACGATGTCCAAGGTGGCGATGCCTCCGATGCGCAAATATGGATACAGCGATGCACTGGCATCGGCATCTATTGCCGCTGGCGGCACACTCGGAATCCTGATTCCTCCCAGCGTTATTCTGATTATCTATGGTTTGCTAACCGGCTCGTCAATTCGAGAGCTATTCGCAGCTGGTTTCATCCCTGGTCTTCTCGGTGTGCTGCTTTACCTTGTAGCCGTTCGCTATGTTGTCTGGCGCGATCCGGAAGCTGGTCCTTCCGGTGAAAGAACGTCCTGGCCGGAGAGGATTGTTGCAGCAAAGGGTGTCTGGGGGATATTAGCTCTATTCACGCTGGTCATGGGGGGAATATATTTAGGCATTTTTACTCCTACCGAAGCGGCAGGAATCGGCGCTGGAGGCGCTTTCTTGATCACCTTGATGCGTGGTCGTCTCAGCCTTTCATCTTTGTTTGAAACGTTAGCAGATACTGCTCGCACCACAGCAATGTTATTCGCGGTAGTTATTGGTGCGCTTATCTTTTCGGACTTTATCAACAGAGCCGGATTGCCGGATATGCTACTTGATTTCGTAACAGCGATTAATCTGTCTCCGATTGTTGTTCTTTTTGCCATTATGGGAATTTATATCGTTCTTGGAATGGTATTCGAGAGCCTTTCGATGATGCTCCTTACGGTACCTGTATTTTACCCAGTCGTTGCATCGCTTGGTTTTGATCTGGTGTGGTTTGGGATCATTGTTGTGGTGGTTACAGAGATAAGCCTGATCACCCCTCCTGTTGGGTTAAATGTTTTTGTGCTTCGAGCAGTACTCGGCGATATTAAAACAGGAACGATATTTCGGGGGGTAACTCCATTCTGGATAGTCGATATTGTTCGGTTGGTACTGATTGTTTTCATTCCGGGAATCGCTTTGTTCTTGCCCAATCTATTATATTAGGGTCGCTTCTTCCCGATATGGGAACAGCGGTAACTGTTATATCGCTAGTAGGTCTTTGAGTACCGAAGGCTTGCTAGTGTCCCATTCGGTTAATTCGCGCGCTTATTATCAATGGCACTCAGCTTTGCCCGCGCCACCGATGTCATAATAGCTTCGGCGCTTTTATGCCACCGGAACGGCTTGGCCAGTTTTTCGTTGTGGACCTTAATGTACTTTTTGATCGCTGATTTCAACTCACCAACGCTGGTGAAAATGCCTCGATAAAGGGCGCGGCGTTCCAGTTGTCCAAACCACCCCTCAACGGCGTTCAGCCACGATGCGCTCGTAGGCGTGAAGTGCAGTTTGAAGCGGG
This sequence comes from Marinobacter sp. B-12, assembly GCF_056857915.1. Taxonomy (NCBI): domain Bacteria; kingdom Pseudomonadati; phylum Pseudomonadota; class Gammaproteobacteria; order Pseudomonadales; family Marinobacteraceae; genus Marinobacter; species Marinobacter sp. B-12. Next base: position 6,161 of record NZ_JBSXOB010000042.1, read on the forward strand.
GGTTCTTAGCCAGCCAGGTTTTGACCTCCGGGGTCTTGTGAGTCGAGCTGTTATCCAGGATCACGTGCAGATCCAGATCCTTCGGGCTTTCCCGGTCGATCTGTCGCAAAAAGTCCAGAAACTCCTTGGCACGATGGCGTTGAGTAACACGACCAATCACCTCGCCCGTCAAAATGTTAAAAGCCGCGTACAGGCTGGTTGTACCATGGCGCTTGTAGTCGTGCGTATGACGCTCAATTTGTCCTGGCCTGAGTTGTAATTTTGGCTGTGTCCGGTCGAGCGCCTGGATCTGGGTCTTTTCATCAACAGACAGAACCAGCGCATTGTCCGGTGGATTCAGATAAAGGCCGACAACGTCACACACTTTCTCAGCGAAGTTCGGGTCGTTGCTGATTTTGAACGTTTTGAGCCGGTGCGGCTTTAAATCCGCCGCTTGCCAGATCTGGCGCACTTGCCAGCGCGTCACCCCGGCATGCTTTGCCATGAGGCTGAGACTCCAGTGTGTGGCTTCTTTCGGGACCTTATGGACCGTGTCCTCTAAAATCTTTTTGACGGTTTTGTTGTCCAGTTTTCGGGGCTGCCCCGGTCGCGGCGCATCATAAAGCCCCTCAAGACCTTGTTCACGGTAGCGCTTGCGCCACTTGAATACCGTTTGAGTGCTAACCTGAAGCGAGTCCGAGATCCCTTGAGGCGTCTCGCCTTCATTCAGTAACAAAAGAATCCTGGCACGTTGAGCCAGATGCTGGCTCAGAGTATTGGTTCGGCACCAGCCTTCGAGTTCCAGTTGATC
>NZ_JBSXOB010000043.1:0-95480 GCF_056857915.1 Marinobacter sp. B-12
AGAACCACCCTCAAGACCCAGACCCACAAGGGCGAGGGCAGCAACGAACTGCGATTCGAGGACGAAGCGGACAAGGAACAGATCTACGTCCACGCCCAGAAAGACCTGGACCTGCTGACGGAAAACAACCGCACCGAAGTCATCAAAAATGACAGCCACCTGACCGTGGACAACCACCGAAAGGCCCACATCAAGGGCAATGACCACGCCACCGTGGACGGCGAGAAGCGGGAATCCATCGGCGGTGATTACAGCCTCACCGTCAACGGCAGCCACCACAGCAAACAGGGCAAGGGCCAGCTCATCGAAGCCGGCAGCGAAATCCACCACAAGGCCGGCATGAAAATCGTCATCGAAGCGGGTGCGGAAGTGACCCTCAAGGCTGGGGGGAGTTTTGTGAAGGTGGATCCCAGCGGTGTGACGGTTTCAGGACCCATGGTGAAGATGAATTCCGGGGGTGGGCCTGGGAGCGGTAGTGGCGTTGGGGCACAAATGCCTGAAAAGCCCGACCTCATCGAGCCAGTGGTAGGTGCCAATGTGACGCAGGATTCGTTAGCCGAAACCGGCACACGAATCAATGCTAAGCCAGGTAGTGTTGCTGGAGCCAAGACTAAGTCCGGGGGCAGCAACGGGCCTACACCTTTCAGCGCTTCTCCGACGCAATCCGATGGTGTCTTAGAGGAAACCCCTGTTGTCAACGAATCTGGCCGGCTGGTCGACGTTCGTGGTCGGGGAACCGACGATGAAACAGTGAAAAGCGCATTGGCACCCGGTAAGGAGGGCACGGTATGAATCAACCCCTGAACCTCAAACGTGAGCCTCTCGATAAAACGGTCCGCCTGAGGGCGGAAAATGACAAGGGCGAGCCTGCGGGGATGGCGCTTGCCATCCCCACTCAAGACGGCGGCTCCTTCATGGTGCCCGTTCTGGACGACTGGCAATCCACGGAAGAAAAGCCGGAAGGTGAATTGGGCAATACCTTGATGAGTGTTTGCCCTGTTGCTGAAATTCATAGCAAACGCCCCATTGAGTCCGGTGGCGTAACGGTCTTCGGTGGCCGCGCGGTGTCCCTTATGCGCCCGGGTTACCTCTATGTATTCAGGGGCCAGACACTTTGGCGCGAATTCGAGATTGGTCCGGAAGGCACTCTCAGCGAAGTCGATCTCGTGACCGCGCGCCAGAATAAGGCCTCCGCCCGTTTGGCGGCGGGTAAACCAGCGACCGATTTTCTGGTGCCAGTATTGCTGCAGAATCGATTTGAACTGACGGACTGCCGCATTGCCTATAGTGAAATCCAGTGGCCATGGTCCTATATTGAAAAGCTGGAAAACGCGCCAGCCGTTCTGGAGAAGAAGGCCCTGTCCATCGCGCCTGCCTGGGCCGCAGCCGTCGACGATAGCCTAAATTTTGACAGCGGTTTTCCGGCTTCAACCATCACATCGGTATCCAAGTTGCGCCCCAGGGATCTGGGCATTGAACTGATGCTCAGGGACCCTTCCGGATTTACGCCCGAGTTTCGGGTGCCGGGCAGTGGTGAGTTGATTTCCCGAGTCGTTGAACGATGGAAGCGGATTCCTACGGATGACGAGGATCCGGGTAGGGAACTGCCGGATCTGGATTTGCAGGCCGAGGCCGCAGAGGACGCATTGGTCGGTGCCCGGGAGCACAGCGCCATCGTATGCGTGGCCATCCCCGACCCGCTGTTTCGCCTACGTCATGCCCTGGCTCAATTGCACCTGGCCCTTCATTACCTCGATGCGATTGACCTGTCGCTTAAAGATCAACCGTTGATTCACTCCGCCACGCTAATCCGCCAGGCCTTGTTCGATCCGCAGGTTTCAGCCTCCAGCGATCAAGTCGAAACCCTGCGAGCGGCGGTGGACCGGGAGAAACTCAACAAGACTCTGGACCATCCCGAGCGCCGGAAGGTGCTCGGAGAAATCGCTGCCCACCTGGAAACCCTGGAAACATTGGTCAACAGCGGCGACTTTGAAACCGTCTGTGATGACTACCTTAACCACGACGGGTTGGGGCCATGCGAAGCTTTTGCGCTACAGGCGGATCTGCTCAACCTGGCACAACAACTCCCCGGCGTGTTGAATGCCCATGGCCTGGAATCACCGGGCATCTTGTCACGGCTGCTCAAGCAGGGCCTGGGAAAGAACACCCTCATCAATGCCCTGGCTGACAGTGAAAACCCAGCCAACGACCTTCATCCCATGCTGGCGCAGCTCAAGGAACTGGCGAGGGACCAGAACACGCTGACAGAGGCGCAGCTGACCGGGGCGGGCCTGTCGTCTGTCAGTGCACTGGCCCAGCAACTGGCGCAGCAGGAGGGTGGGTCCAATGCAGAGAATGGCGCATCATCGGTTCCCAGCAGCGCGCCAGGCACGGCGGCGAGCATGGTGAACACCGCCGTGGGTGGCTGGAGCGCAGCCATACTCAAGGTAGTGGACAACCTGCGCCAGAGCGACGACTTGGCGGCCATCAAACTCAACCGAGTGTTCGCTTCCGTCAAACAAGCCGCTGACATTGCCGATCCTGGCCTGGATGGCGAGCTACAGGTGATGTATCGGGACGAGGTAGACCTGACCCGATACAGCATCGTCGGTGTTCATGGGGAAGGCCTCTCCTTCGGCCTGACCGATGAAGACCGCAGAAGCGAGGCCCTGACCAGGCGCAACGACTACCTGTTCGCCGACAGAACCGACGCCGCTGGCCAGCGGGTCGCCTCCACCAGCCCCAGCCGGCTGGCCGATGAAGGCGCGGAAACAATGGTGAAAGCCGCCGCCCATGCCTGGGTGTTTGTGCTGCCCATCGACCACCCCGAAGCCCGGAAATTCAGTGCATTAAAGATTGATTGGGCGAACAAGGCCAGAGCGTTCGTCGATGGGCCGGGGTTGTCCAGGGTGTTGGTGGGGTTGGCTGCTTTTAATTTTGCTTCCGAAATTTGGACTGCGAGACAAATAGAAACTGGAAAGGTTCTCAAAGTTTCGGGGGCCTTGTTGGACTTGTCGGCAGCGTTGATGAAACTTCATGTTGTTAGCTCCCCGGCGGGGAGTCGGTTAGCACCGAAGATAATATTAAGACCACTGTTTGAGGTGAAGGCTGTTCCGCTGATTGGACCGATTATCCAGAAACGTCTTTTGGAGGTTGGGGCAGGTACCATTGTCCGAACAATGGGGCTAGTGAACTTCGTCGCTGGTGTGTTTATGGTAGGCGCTAGCGCCTGGGATTACCGAAACAGTGTTAGTCGCGGGGATTTGGATGCTGCATTTGGTCACGGACTTGCTGTTGCCGGCGGTAGTGTCTTTCTCGTATCCCCCCTGTTAAGCGGATTGCTGGCGATACCTGGCTGGGGTTGGGCGCTGCTAGGGTTGGGGGTTGTGCTCGGCGGTAGCATTTTTGCGGCGTTTTCTACCGATAGTGAGATAGAGCGGGTGCTGAAGCAAGGGCCACTCGGTGTAGGGCCAGACCACAAGGGCCTTCCAGCGAAGGACTCCGCGTATTTCCCTCAGTTGCTAAGTCAGTTCTCGCCGGTCACAGTATCCGTGAATCGTTACGGTGACTTGAACAGTCAAGAACAGGCAATGTTTTCAAACCACACACCCTCATCAGACGACTATCGGATAACGGTCAGTTCGCCGCTTATCAGCCGTTTCAAACTGGGCCAGCGAATACAGGATAGGGCTGCGGATGCAGAGCCCGCACTGAGGCTGGGCGTTCAGGAACTGGAGTATACTGTCAGTACACTGAATACCCCGACGGGCCTGGTTGATGAATACAATCTAACCGGGAAAAGACAACTGAAACGGGTGGCTGCTTATGTGCCTGAGCCAGGTGCCAATGCTGTGCATTTTCTGGTCGAACAGCACTTAACCGGTGGCGAAACCCATGGGTTTGGTCTGAGTCAAAGACGCTACATCACGTTAAGAGTAGTGTTGCAGGCCAGTGTCGAAAGCGAAATGGGCGCGTTTAGGCTCCCCATGCCGGTTCTTGATACTTACGAACCGTTTGACACTGCTAGTCACGGCGAACTGCCTGATAAGAAGCGGAACGCCTTAAACCCGTTTGAAAATGAGCCGGTGCCCTACTGGATCGTAAAAGAGGTAGATGTGTGAGTGAAAAACACCGCCTAACCGAGCAGGGCGATACTGGTTTTCGGGCCGATCAAGTTCCGAATCTACCAGAATCTGAGACCAGCAGAAAACGGCTCGGTGAAGATCCGCAGCCGGTGGGTGATTACGCTGGCATCGCCCCCTATTACCGGACGTGTGAGGATGCAGCGGCAGTCCAGTATCAGGATCAGAACATCGTTGAGTCTGAGGATGGGTGGTGGAATCACCAGCAGATTCGCTTTGTAAGTGGAAAAGCCTTTGTCGGCATTTCGGCTCTACTGTTGCTAATACCTTATGCTTGGGGCACTGCGGTCCTAGGGGGGGGCGAGATGTTGGCTGTCTACTACTCATTTCTTTTGACGTCGGAGTCGCCCCGTATTGTTCAGCTTTTCGTTGTTCTCGTCGCGGGTCTCGGTTGGATAGCTCTCTCGATCTACATCCTCATAAAAACCATGCCCTGGGTCACGGGCGGCTTCGCCCTTTTGCTGCGCCCATTTGACAAACTGCTAGGTAAACTCCTGGACCGCGGACTGGAAGCAGGCGAGAGCGCCTTCAGCCGTGCCACGGGTGAGGTCAGCTTCGCCCTCCCGAGGGGTAAGAAACTGACCGCACCCTTCGAGGAGTTCGATGCCTATGTGGAACGCGTGATTCAGCATGGCGGTATCTTCTATCGCCTGATATTTGTTCACCGCTACACTGGCAAGCAGTTCACTCAGACGTCCTTAAGCCGGATTGAGCCAACAAAAGAAGAAGTCATGGCTCTATGGGATATGCTGCAGAGGTACATGGATGCATCCCAGCCGCTGCCGGATATGCCGAGGCTGGAACCCTTCCGCCACCTGGACCCCGTCACCGCCGAACACGATCAGCAAACCGGCCGTGATCCCCGTTTCTGGCGTGACCTGGATCTGGAAGTCTGGAAGCAGGGTGAGGGGGCCGAGTGGTTGAAGCGCCAGACTGAGTACCCCTGGAACAAACGCACCTGCAAACTCACACCGCAGATCGGCAAAATCTCAATGGAGGCCTACAGGGCTAAGATGACATCCTCAAGTGACCTCGGAGAGCTCAAAGAGTTTGCAGGATGAGGCCGAGGCATGAGCCTCTGCCTCAGAATACCTAAGCCTCCCGCAACTCCCGAGCCGCAGCCACCATCCCCTTGAGCGCCGGAATCACCTCCTCCCAGGACCGGGTTTTCAGCCCGCAGTCCGGGTTGATCCACAGCCGCTCGGCGGGGATCCGCTCTGCAGCCTTGTTCATCAGCGACACGATCTGCTCGGTACCCGGCACGTTGGGTGAGTGAATGTCGTAAACGCCGGGGCCGATGTCGTTGGGGTACTGGAAGCCCTTGAAAGCATCCAGCAGCTCCATGTCAGACCGCGAGGTTTCGATGGTGATGACATCGGCGTCCATGCGGGCGATGGCTTCGATGATGTCGTTGAATTCCGAATAACACATATGGGTGTGTATCTGAGTGTCGTCCTTCACGCCGTTGGACGTAATCCGGAAGGCTTCGATGGCCCAGTCCAGGTAGGTCTGCCAATCGCTCTGGCGCAGGGGCAGGCCTTCTCGAAGGGCGGCTTCGTCGATCTGAATGATGTTCACGCCAGCCTGTTCCAGGTCCAGTACTTCCTCACGGATGGCCAGTGCCAGTTGCAGGCAGGTGTCTTTCCGGGGCTGGTCGTCGCGCACGAAGGACCAGTTCAGGATGGTGACCGGGCCGGTGAGCATGCCCTTCAGAGGCTTGTCTGTCAGCGACTGGGCGTAGCGGATCCATTCCACGGTCATGGCTTTGGGCCGGGAGATATCGCCGAACAGGATGGGTGGTTTCACGCAGCGGGAACCGTAGGACTGTACCCAGCCGAAGCGGCTGAACACGTAGCCTTCCAGTTGCTCGCCGAAGTACTCCACCATGTCGTTGCGTTCCGCCTCACCGTGCACCAGCACGTCCAGTCCCAATTGTTCCTGTTCCCCAACGCAGTGGCGGATTTCCGCGCGGATTCGCTCGTGATATTCCTCGGGTGCGAGCTCACCCTTACGAAACTTGAGCCGTGTTTGGCGGATATCCTTGGTCTGGGGGAACGAGCCGATAGTGGTTGTGGGGTAGCGCGGCAGCTTCAGGTGGCTTGCCTGGATCGCCGAGCGCTGCTGGTAGCTGCTCTTGCGCTGACCCAGCTCAGGCGTGATCGCCGCGACCGCCTCGCGAACCTGTGGGTCCGTCACGCGGGTTGAGTTCCTGCGGCTGAGTGTGGCGTCTGCATTGCTCTTCAGTTCCCGGGTCACCGCATCCTGGCCATCGGTAAGTGCCGTGGCCAACAACTGCAGTTCTTCCAGTTTTTGCCGCGCAAAGGCCAGCCAGGAGCGTATTTCCGGGTCCATGGTGGTTTCGTTGTTCAGGTCCACCGGCACATGGAGAAGTGAGCAGGATGGCGCTATCCACAGCCGTTCTTGCAGCTTCTGGTAGACCGGTTCGAGCCAGTCGAGGGTTGCCTGCAGGTCTGTCTTCCAGATATTGCGGCCGTCAATCACGCCCAGTGAGAGTACCTTGTGCCCCGGCAGCCAGTCAGTCACGCGGGATACTTCGTCACGGGCGTTTGTCGCATCCAGGTGCAGGCCGGCAACCGGTAGTTCGCAGGCCAGTTGCAGGTTTTCCCGCAGTTGGCCGAAATAGGTGGCCAACAGCAGTTTTACCGGGCTGGTCTTGAGGTTGTGGTAAGCCAGGTTCAGGGCGTGCCGCCAGTCGCCTCCCAATTCTGTGACCAGGATTGGCTCGTCAACCTGCACCCACTCTGCGCCATTGTCGGCAAGAAGCTTCAACAGCTCCGCATAGACCGGCAGTAAGTCCTCCAGCAGGCTGAGCCGGTCTGTGTTGTCCTTGGATTTGCCAAGCCAGAGATAGGTGACAGGGCCGATGATAATCGGCTTGGCGTTAACGCCCGCAGCTTTGGCTTCGGCCAGTTGTTCCAGTAAACGCGATGGATTCAGGGTGAACTGTGTATCCGCGCCAAACTCCGGGACAATATAGTGATAGTTGGTGTCGAACCATTTGGTCATTTCTCCGGCATGCACGCCACAGCAATCGTCGTCCGCCGGAGAGCGGCCACGGGCAATGCGGAAGTAGCGGTCCAGTTCGTGGTCATCGGCCTTGCCTGAGCGCTTGGGCAGGTTGCCAAGTGTGGAGCTCATGTCCAGTACGTGGTCGTAGAGCGAGAAGTCCCCGACCGGCGCCAAGGTGAGTGGTCGCTGGTTCTGCCAAATGCTGGCGCGCAGCCCGGTGGCGGTTTGCTGCAGGCTGTTTTCGTTCAGTTCGCCCTTCCAGTAGCCCTCAAGGGCAAACTTGAGTTCGCGACGTTCGCCAATCCTGGGAAAGCCCAGGTTATGGGTGGTTACCATGATGAATCTCCTGTCGTCATTCAGTCAGGTCATCAAGGCTAGCGATGATCTGCCATGAAAAATAATGGTAAAATCTCATGAATCCATGATTTTTTTTCAAAAGGCTGGCCAATGATTGAGCGCAACCACCTGGAGATTGTCCGGGAAGTGGATCGGAGCGGCTCACTGACTGCGGCGGCGGACGCCCTGTGTCTGACCCAGTCTGCCCTCAGCCATGCCATGAAGAAGCTGGAGAAACAATTGGGGACGCCGGTGTGGGTGCGTGAAGGCCGTAAACTTCGGCCAACCCAGTCAGGGTTGTATCTGTTGTCACTGGCGAACCGTTTGTTGCCGCAGTTTGAGCACGCGGAGGAATTGGTAGGCCAGATTGCCCGGGGCCAACGGGGCAGCCTGCGAATTGGTATGGAATGTCATCCCTGTTACCAGTGGCTACTCAAGGTGGTTGGGCCGTATCTTGAGCAATGGCCAGGCGTGGATGTGGATGTGAAACAACGTTTCCAGTTTGGTGGCATTGGTGCTTTGTTCGGTTATGACATCGATGTGCTGGTGACGCCGGACCCGTTGCACCGCAAGGGGCTCGTGTACGAGCCGGTATTTGATTACGAGCAGGTATTAGTAGTGCCGAGCAATCACTCACTGGCCTCCAGGCCATGGGCAGAGCCGTCGGATCTGGAGAGTGAGACCCTGATTACCTATCCGGTGGATGCCGAGCGGCTGGACATTTATACCCGGTTTCTGGTGCCGGCCCACAGCAGCCCGGCCCGGCATAAGACCATCGAAACCACGGACATTATGCTGCAAATGGTCGCGGCAGGGCGGGGTGTCTCGGCACTTCCCCGTTGGCTGGTGGAGGAGTACGCCCATCAGATGCCGATCAGCCCGGTACGGCTTGGTCGAGAGGGTATTGATAAGCAGATTTTCCTGGGCCTCCGTGAGCGGGATGTGGACGTGGCCTATCTTCAGTCGTTCATGGAGATGGCTCGGGAGACAACCTGGGGGCTGGTTTGAAGCTGGAATGGGTCGCAACTTTGGTTGAGATGTTCGCGGGGGCGTCGTTCTTCGGTTAAAATGCGCGAAATTATTCATCGGGGATATCTGACCATGAGCGAAACACCCGCAGACCTGAAATACATTGAGACGCATCAGTGGGTGCGTGTAGCCGATGATGGCACTGCAACTGTCGGAATCACTGATTTTGCCCAGGATCAGTTGGGCGATATCGTTTTTATTGGTGTTCCGGATGTGGGAGCAACGGTGACCGGTGCTGAAGAGGCAGGGGTTGCTGAGTCGGTGAAGTCGGCGTCGGATGTGTTCAGTCCGGTGACCGGTGAGGTGATTGAGGTCAATGAGAGCCTTGAGGATGAGCCTGAGAAGGTGAATGAGGATCCTTATGGCGATGGCTGGTTGTTCCGTGTGCGGTTGGCGGATGCCGGTGAGCTGGATGGCCTGATGGATGCGGCGGCTTATGCGGAGCATGTTGCTGCCGAGGAGTAGGACTTCTAGTGTCCGGAGCATGGATTAAGCTGGGCAGGCTTTCCAAAACACGCCTCGAGACGTCCCTGTGCGGCTTGGGCTCCGCCATCCATGGCTCCGCACAGTTTTGGAAAGCCTGCCCAGCTTAATCCCCGGACCTGTGTGCTGGACTCGTTTCGAAAAGCCTTCCTTTTGTTTTTTCTTCAGGCGGTTATTTATGAATTTTCCGGTTTTATACCTCCGCAAAGGCGCCGAGCGCAGGCTCAGGGCTGGCCATCTTTGGGTCTACAGCAATGAAGTGGATACCCGTCGTTCTCCGCTGACGGAGTTTGAGGCCGGTGCCCAGGCTGAGCTGCGTGCGGCCAACGATAAGCCCATGGGAACGGTGTTTGTGAACCCGCATGCGCTGATCTGCGGCCGTTTGATCAGCCGGAATGCCGCCCATGGCATGACGCCGCAAAGGCTTACTGAGCGGGTTGAGACGGCGCTGGCGCTGCGGGAGCGGTTGTTTGACAAGCCGTTTTATCGCTGGGTGTTTGGTGACAGTGATGGGCTTTCCGGGCTGGTGATTGACCGGTTTGATGATGTTGTAGTGGTTCAGATTTCCACGGCCGGTATGGAGCAGATGAAGGAGTCGATTGTTCGTGCGGTTCAGAGGTTGGCGCATCCGCGGGCGATTATCCTCAAGAACGACGGCAAGATGCGGAAGGTGGAGGGGCTGGATACCTACGTTGAGCAGGCCCATGGCCCGGAGATTGATCTCCTGCCGGTTGAGGAAAATGGCGTGCGCTTTGAAGTCCCCATGGAGGGAGGGCAGAAAACGGGGTGGTTCTATGATCACCGCATGAACCGGCAGCGCCTTCAGGCCTATGCGCCGGGCAAGCGCGTGCTGGATGTGTTCAGCTATGTGGGTGGCTGGGGGATCCAGGCTGCCTGTGCCGGGGCGACGCAGGTGACCTGTGTGGACAGTTCCGCTGGTGCCATCGATTCTGTTCATCACAATGCGAAGATCAATGGCCTTGATAACATCGAGACGATCGAGGGTGATGCCTTCGACGCTTTGAAGGCCCTGTGCGATGAGAAGGAAAAGTTCGACATCGTCGTGCTGGACCCGCCGGCACTGATTCCTCGTCGGCGCGACCAGAAGGCCGGGGAAGAGGCTTATGCGCGCCTGAACCAGTTGGGACTCCGGTTGCTTGGTCGGGATGGACTACTGGTGTCGGCTTCCTGCTCCATGCACCTGTCCCAGGAAAAACTGACGGATATTATTCGCGGCAGTGGCCGTAAGATCGACCGATTTGTTCAGTTATTGGAGCAAGGCCATCAAGCGCCGGATCATCCGGTAGTGCCGGGGATTCCGGAGACCGATTATATTAAAAGCTGTTTTGTTCGGTCATTGACTGGGTTTCTTTGAGGCCGGGATTCTGGATTTCACTGCGATCTATTGGGCTTCCGAGAATGAAACTCAGAAGTAGCGGATTCACAGCGTATCCCGGGCACTCCCTCCCTGGGGCCTTCCCGGGCACATAGGCATATAGTTACCCGCGAAGGCTCATGACTTTCCAGCCGCTCTCTTTCGCAATTTTTTCAAGTGTGGGGTCCGGATCGACTGCGACCGGGTTGTCGACTTTGCGAAGCAATGGGGCGTCGTTATGGGAGTCACTATAGAACCAGGCGCCCTCAAGACTTTCTCCAGTTGATTCGAGCCAGTCATTCAGGCGGGTTACCTTCCCGTCCTGAAAGCTGGGAATACCTGCAACCTCTCCCGTATAACGCCCATTGACTATCTCTGGCTCAGTGGCAATCAGATGGTCAATGTCCAGCAGTTCAGCCACCGGCTCGGTTACGAACCGGTTGGTTGCAGTGATGATCATCAGCGTGTGGCCTTCGGCCCGGTGGCTATCCAGCAATGCCTTGGCCTTGACAAGCATCATTGGCTGGATTTTTTTCGCCACAAACTGTTTGCGCCAGGTCAGCAGCTGTTCCGTGTCATGCCGTGCAAGAGGCTGAAGGGCAAAGCTCAGGTAGCGCATGATGTCCATCTCGCCGTTCAAATACTCCTCATAGAAGCGGTCATTCGCCTGCCGGTATTCTTCTGCATCCACAATAGACTCTTCCACGAGGAATTCACCCCAGGCATGGTCGCTGTCTCCGGCGAGCAGGGTGTTATCGAGATCAAAAATCGCAAGCGTCAATTTGTTTACCTCCAGCAGGAACAACGGCCATTACAGGCGCGACAGTTTACCATGACATGCCGCAGTCGGCTCCGTTTGCCGAAGCCTTGGGATTCTGTAAGAATGAGAGCAACTTGGATAAATCCGGCCGGTGAATTTTTAATCCGGCCAACCGACTTTTAAGAGGACTGTGCCGTGATCGATTCGGACGGTTTCAGACCCAACGTCGGAATCATTCTGGCCAATCACAGGGGGGAAGTCCTCTGGGCAAGGCGAATAGGGCAGGACTCCTGGCAGTTCCCTCAAGGTGGTATCAAGCACGACGAATCACCAGAGGAGGCTCTCTACAGGGAGCTGGCGGAGGAAATAGGTCTCGGTACAGGCGATGTGGAAATCATCAGTTGTACCCGTGGCTGGCTGAGATACCGCCTCCCTCGCAGGATGGTGCGGCACAATTCGCACCCGGTCTGCGTGGGACAAAAACAGAAATGGTTCCTGCTGAGGATGCTTTCGCCGGATGCGCAGGTGCGCGTAGACGGCACGGACTCGCCGGAATTCGACGGCTGGCAGTGGGTTAGCTACTGGTACCCGCTTGGGCAGGTCGTCTCGTTCAAACGCGAGGTCTATCGACGTGCGCTGCGAGAGCTCGCGCCGCGGCTGTTTTATGACATGGAACAGTGGCGCCAGAGCGAGCCTTCCCGACGCGCGAAGGACACACAGAAATGACGGATTGAACCCGCCATGCTGAGCATACTGCGAAGTCTTGTACAAGAGGTAAACAGTGCCCGCGATTTGCAGGAGGCGCTGGATGTCATTGTTTCGCGGGTGCAGAAAGCCATGGATACCGAGGTTTGCTCGGTATATCTGCTTGATCCAGCCACAAATCGCTACATATTGATGGCGACAGAAGGCTTGTACCAGCAAGCAGTAGGGCAGGTCAGCCTGGCTTATTCCGAGGGCCTGATTGGTCTGGTTGGCTCCCGGGAGGAGCCTATCAACCTTGAAGATGCTCCGTCCCATCCCCGCTATCGTTACTTCCCTGAGACCGGCGAAGAGCGTTTTCGCTCATTCCTGGGTGTTCCCATCATTCACCATCGCCGGGTTCTTGGCGTTCTTGTTGTTCAGCAACGGGAAAGTTCGCGCTGCTTTGACGAGGGTGAAGAAGCCTTCCTGGTAACCGTTTCGGCCCAATTGGCAGGTGTTATCGCCCACAGCGAGGCAACGGGCGCCATCAGCGGTCTTTCCCTGACCGGTGAAGAAGCGACTGATGTCAGTTTCAGTGGTGTGCCTGGTGCGCCGGGCGTTGCCATTGGCAAGGGCGTGGTGGTGTACCCGGCCGCCGACCTGGACGTTGTGCCTGAGAAACCCACCGATGATGTTGAGCTGGAACTGTCGCTGTTTGAAGGCGCGGTGACAGCGGTTCGGGAAGACATTGAGCGGGTAGCGGCCCGGCTTGCTTCCCAGCTTCGCCCGGAAGAGCAGGCTCTGTTCGATGTCTATTTGCGTATGCTGGGTGATGACGCAATGCCGGGTGAGGTGGGCAACCGGATCAAGGAGGGTTTCTGGGCCCAGGGCGCATTGAAGCAGGTGGTTCAGCAGTACGTTCGCCACTTTGAAATGATGGACGACCACTACCTGCAGGAACGGGCTGTGGACATCCGCGACCTCGGCCGCCGTTTGTTGTCCCACTTACAGGAAGGTGAGCAGAAAGACACGGTCTATCCTGAGAACACAGTCCTTGTCAGTGAAGAGCTGACACCGGCCATGCTCGGAGAGGTGCCCAAGGGGCAACTGGTCGGTTTGGTGTCGGTTAAGGGCTCCAGCAACTCCCACGTTGCCATCCTGGCGCGTGCCATGGGTGTGCCCACCGTCATGGGGCTGGTAGATATTCCGGTCAACCAACTGGATGGCAAGGACCTGATTGTTGATGGCTTTGAAGGGCAGATTTTCGCGTCACCCTCCATGGATCTGAGGAACTTCTACCAAGAAATCTGTGACGAGGAAGACGAGTTGGTCAAAGGGCTGGAAGCCCTGCGGGATCTGCCTTGCGAAACCACCGATAACCACCGGGTGTCGCTGCTGGTGAATACTGGTCTGATGACAGATGTGGTGCGTTCTTTGAGCCATGGTGCTGAAGGTATCGGTCTGTACCGAACCGAAGTGCCGTTCATGATCAAGGACCGATTCCCGTCGGAACAGGAACAACGCGAATATTACCGCGAGCAACTGGAAGCCTTTGCGCCGAACCCTGTCACCATGCGTACGCTGGACATCGGCGGCGATAAGGCGCTGACGTACTTCCCGATCCAGGAAGAGAACCCGTTTCTGGGCTGGCGCGGTATCCGGGTAACCCTGGATCATCCGGAGATATTCCTGGTTCAGGTGCGCGCGATGCTCAAGGCGAGTGAAGGCCTGAACAATCTGCAGATCATGCTGCCGATGATCAGCAATATTTCAGAAGTGGAAGAGTCTCTCCACCTTATTTACCGGGTTTATCATGAGGTCAGGGAGGAAGGTTACAACATCCATATGCCCAAGGTCGGGGTAATGGTGGAGATTCCGGCGGCGGTGTATCAGATTCGCGAACTGGCGGATCGCGTGGATTTCCTCTCTGTGGGTTCAAACGACCTCACCCAATACTTGCTGGCGGTGGATCGCAACAATCCCAGGGTCGCGCAGCTGTACCACTCCTATCATCCCGCCGTGCTTCAGGCGCTGGTGCGCGTGGCCCAGGACGCCCATGCGGTCGGCAAGCCCGTCGGTATCTGCGGTGAACTGGCGGGTGACCCTGGCGGCGCGCTGCTATTGATGGCGATGGGCTACGATTCCCTGTCCATGAATGCGGCCAGCCTGCCGAAGGTCAAGTCCGTTATCCGTAGCGTGAGCCGCGAGTGGTCTGCGCAATTGCTCGAGGATGTTCTGCTGCTGGATTCTCCCCACGTTATCAAAAGTTGTGTGGACTTGGCGTTGCGCAATGCCGGATTTGGTCGCTACCTGCGCCCGGGCAAGACCAGCGCCATTGCCCATGCCGAAAGGGCCCTTTCGTGAAGGTGTATAGCCAATTGGTCCTATATAGGGTGTGGACTCTAAAACTGGCTGCTAGTGTTAATTGCAATGGCCAACCGCACCCGCATGGGGATATCGAATGACGGCAACCACAACAGCGATTAAGCCCGAACCTCGCATCGGCCTTGCCCTTGGCGGCGGTGGCCCGTTGGGTGGTATCTACGAAATCGGGGCGTTGCGAGCACTGGATGAGGTGCTGGACGGTCTTGATTTTAATAATATTGATGTGTACGTGGGAGTGAACGCTGGCTCTTTTGTTGCGGCCAATCTGGCAAACCAGATGACCACGGCCCAGTTGTGCCGGATTTTTGTGCGCAATGAAGCGGAAGTACATCCCTTCCATCCGGAAGTGTTTTATCGCCCGGCGTTCCGGGAGTTAGGTAGTCGCCTGCTGGCGGTTCCGGGGCTGGTGACGACCGCTGTGAGGCGGTTTGTGAACAACCCTTATGACCAGAGTCTTTTGGAAGCACTGACTATCCTCGCGCAGGCCGCGCCTGCGGGTCTTTTTGACAACGAAGGCTTGCATGAATATTTGCAGCGGGCCTTCACCATGCTTGGCCGCACCAACGATTTCCGTCAGCTCAAGCGCAGTCTGTACATCGTTGCGGCGGATGTGGAAAGCACCGAGGCGGTTTGTTTCGGTGCCCCCGGTTTTGATCATGTACCCATATCAAAGGCGATTCAGGCGAGTACATCGTCTCCGGGTATCTATGTTCCGGTCACTATCGATGGGCGCTACTACGTGGATGGCACCCTGAGAAAGGGACTGCATGCGTCTGTGGCGTTTGAGGACGGTGCGGATCTGGTTTTTGCGGTCAACCCCCAGGTTCCCATTGATGCGAGCTCAGCTGTACGAGCCGGTACCATGGGGCCGGGGGAGCTGACCCGGTCAGGTATGCCAAACCTGCTGTCCCAGATGTTCCGCACCATGGTGTACTCCCGAATGCAGTCGGGCATTGCGCAGTACACCCGGGATTACCCGGAAAAGGATATCCTGCTGTTTGAGCCGACGCGTGACGATGCCAAGTTGTTCTTCTCCAATGTGTTCAGTTTCCAGTCCCGTCGAATGGTATGTGAGCATGCCTACCAGATGACGCGGCGCGATCTGCTGAACCGTGCGGACGAGCTGGAGCCGAAGCTTGCGAAGTACGGTATTCGTTTGCGTCGGGATCGCCTGGAAGATGAGCAGCGTACGATCAGTACCAGCCTGTACGGCGAGATGCTTCCCCTCTATGTGGCGAAAGGTCGCAAGAAACGGGCTCAGAAAGGAAAGCTGGCAACGGGCTTTGACAATGTGTCGGAGCTATTCAGCAAGGCGCTGTAGTGGGCGTGATTCAGCAATCTGGAGGGAGCTAGGAGGGCGCGCGAAGAACGCGCCCCCCAATCGGGTACATTCGGGCCTTCCAGCCCTTGCGGGTCACAGGATATAGCGGCTCAGGTCTTCGTCTTCAGCCAACTCACCCAGCTTCTCGTCCACAAACGCCGCGGTAACCTCGAAGCTGTCGGTAACCTGATCACCCGCCTCGTAAGACAGACTTTCCAGCAGTCGTTCCAGCACAGTATGCAGGCGTCTTGCACCGATATTTTCCGTGGTCTCGTTGACCTTGTACGCGACCTCGGCAATACGGGCGATGGCGTCCTCTGTGAAGGTCAGCTTGACGCCCTCGGTGTCCATCAGGGCTTCGTACTGTTGTACCAGAGAGGCGTCTGGCTCTGTGAGAATGCGCTTGAAGTCATCGGGGGTCAGTGCCTGCAGTTCA
This sequence comes from Marinobacter sp. B-12, assembly GCF_056857915.1. NCBI lineage: Bacteria > Pseudomonadati > Pseudomonadota > Gammaproteobacteria > Pseudomonadales > Marinobacteraceae > Marinobacter > Marinobacter sp. B-12. Next base: position 15,982 of record NZ_JBSXOB010000043.1, read on the forward strand.
ACGCGGATCGGCAGGCGGCCCTGTAATTCCGGGATCAGGTCAGACGGCTTCGACAGGTGAAACGCGCCGGACGCGATAAACAGGATGTGATCCGTTCGCACGGAACCATACTTGGTGCTGACGGTGCTGCCTTCAATCAGGGGCAGCAGATCCCGTTGTACACCTTCCCGTGATACGTCCGATGAGGTGTTCTCTGAGCGCTTGGCCACCTTGTCGATTTCGTCGATGAAGACGATGCCATTCTGCTCGACTGTCTGGATGGCTTTTTGCTTGATTTCCTCTTCGTTGACCAGCTTGGCGGCTTCCTCGTCGCGAACGTGCTTCATGGCGTCAGCGACCTTCATCTTGCGGGTCTTGCGCTTATCAGAGGACATGCTCGAGAACATGTTCTGTAGCTGGCTGGTCATCTCCTCCATGCCCGGAGGTGCCATGATTTCAACGCCGGCGCCGCTGTTGCGCAGGTCGATTTCGATTTCCTTGTCGTCCAGCTCGCCCTCACGCAGTTTCTTGCGGAACAGCTGGCGGGTGGAAGAGTCTTCGGTTTTCTGACTGTCTTCCTTGAAATCCCGGGGTGGCGGGATAAGGGCATCGAGAATACGTTCCTCGGCTGCATCCATGGCGCGATGCTCGTGGCGTTTCATTTCCTTCTCGCGCAGCATCTTGATGGCCATGTCCGCCAGATCACGGATAATGGACTCGACATCCCGGCCCACATAGCCCACTTCGGTAAACTTGGTCGCTTCCACTTTCAGGAAAGGGGCGTCTGCCAGTTTGGCGAGACGGCGTGCGATTTCAGTTTTGCCAACACCAGTGGGGCCGATCATGAGGATGTTTTTCGGTGTGATCTCCTCGCGCAGACCACTGTCCAACTGCATCCTGCGCCAGCGATTGCGCAGGGCGATGGCCACGGAACGCTTGGCCTCTTCCTGGCCCACGATGTGTTTGTTGAGCTCGTGGACAATCTCACGGGGGGTCATTGCAGACATGCTAGCTCCGGATCAGTCGTTGGCTGACAGCACTTCGAGGGTGCGATTGTGGTTGGTGTAGATGCAGATGTCGGCCGCTATATCCAGGCCTTTTTCCACAATCTCATTGGCTTTCAGGTCGGTGTTCTCCAGCAGGGCCCGCGCGGACGCTTGTGCAAACGGACCGCCGGAGCCGATCGCGATCAGCCCCTGTTCTGGTTCGATAACATCGCCGTTGCCAGTGATGATAAGCGATGCGGTTTTATCCGCGACGGCCAGCAAGGCTTCCAGGCGGCGAAGAGCCCTGTCTGTTCGCCAGTCTTTGGCCAGCTCGACAGCAGCGCGCGTAAGGTTGCCCTGGTGTTTCTCAAGCTGGGCTTCAAAGCGCTCGAACAAGGTGAATGCGTCGGCAGTACCACCTGCAAAACCGGCCAGCACCTTGTCGTTATAGAGTCGGCGAACCTTGCGGGCATTGCCCTTCATTACAGTATTGCCGAGGGAGACCTGGCCGTCGCCACCCATGGCCACTTCGTCGTCACGCCTGACAGAAAGTATGGTAGTCATTCTGGCTCCACTTGCCTGATAGAAAACAGTATTCAGCAGTTATGGAGGCGGGGGGGCGGTTTTCAAGGGTGGGAGGAAAGAGAGTCAGGAGGGCGGCTTAACCCTCCTTGGGAATCTTCCTGACCAGAGGCTGAATGTTGAGGTTGACCAGCTTGTCGATAGCCGCATTCATCTGGCTGCGAGAGGTGAAGGGGCCCACATTGACGCGGTACCAGATGCTTCCGCTGTCGAGGTCGATGCGTTTGACCTGGGCACGGAGGCCCTGGAACGCGATTTCGGCTCGCTGCCTCTCCGCATCTTGCTGTTGTCGGAAAGACCCCGTCTGCACCAGGTAATCAAACGTTTGCTGTCCGGGCCCTGGGGTATATTCCTCAACCTCGGGAGGAACCACCTCCGAGTCAGGAAGCATGTCGTAAAAGCGAAAGCCGGGTTTTTCTTTTGCGGCGGTTTCCGGAGGCTTTTCCTTTACCGCAGGCGTTTCGGCTGCTGTGGCTTTTTCATCCTGGCGAGGCTCGGATGTCGGAAGTGAGTTGAGATAGGCAATAAAGCCGATAAAACCACCCACGGCTGCCAGTGACAGGATCCACTTCAATGACAAGCCGCCCCGCTGTGACTTGGCTGCAGCAGGGCGTTTGGGGGGCTGCTTTTGCTTACGCACAGGCCTCGCGGATTTTTTTGATGTTGCCGGTTTGCTGGCCGGTCTGGATTTGCGGGCATAGTCTCGGGACATGGCCGGGTTAGTTCCTGTTGCGTGCCTGATTATTCAGATCATGAAGCCTGACTTGCTACATTTCGTCGGGAGCGCTTACGCCAAGCAGGTCAAGACCATTGGCGATCACCTGCCGGACCGCAAGATACAGGGAAACGCGAGCATCCCGGACAGCGGTATCCTCGATCAGAACTTTGTGGGCGTTGTAGTAGGTATGAAACTGACCAGCAAGATCCCTGAGATAGTGCGTCAGGTGATGTGGTTCTCTCAGTTTGGCTGAGCTTTCTATCAGCTCGGGGTACTTGGCTAGCTGATTAGCGAGATCCTTTTCCTCGTCGAGTGTCAGCAAGGACAGGTCGCCGACACATTCGTTCAGACCACGTTCAACCCCTTCTTCTTTCAGCTTTCTGAGCACGCTGCAAATACGTGCATGGGCATACTGAATGTAATAGACCGGATTTTCATTGGTCTGGGAGCGGGCCAGATCGATATCGAAGGTCAACTGGGAGTCGACTCTGCGGGCCGCAAGGAAGAAGCGGGTGGCATCGCGGCCCACTTCGTCGATCAGGTCGCGGACCGTCACGTAACTGCCCGCGCGCTTGGAAATCTTCACTTCCTGCCCAGACCGGGTCACCATCACCATCTGGTGAAGAACGTAATCCGGCCAGCCCTGGGGGATGTCAGCGTTCAGCGCTTGCAGACCGGCACGGACCCGCGTGACGGTAGAGTGGTGGTCGGCACCCTGCTCATTGATAACCGTGGTAAAGCCCCGCTGCCACTTGTCCAGGTGGTAGGCCACGTCTGGCAGGAAATAGGTGTAGCCGCCATCTTTCTTGCGCATCACGCGGTCTTTGTCATCACCGAATTCGGTGGTTTTCAGCCACATGGCGCCGTCGTGTTCGTAGGTATAGCCATTTTCCTGCAGGCGCTCGACAGCTTCCTCTACCTTGCCATCTTCATACAGCGAGGACTCAAGGAAGTACACGTCGAATTCCACGCCAAAGGCTTTCAGGTCGAGATCCTGCTCACGACGCAGGTAGGCTACGGCGAATTCCTGGATGGCTTGCTGATCGTCCGGATCGGCTTTAGCGGTGACTTCCCGGTCGTCCGCGGTAACGGTTTCGCCGGCGAGATAGGCGTTGGCCACATCGGTGATGTAGTCACCGCGGTAGCCATCGGCAGGCCAGTTTTCGTCTTCCGGTGTCAGCCCTTTCACTCGAGATTGCACTGAAAGCGCCAGGTTGTTGATCTGCGCGCCCGCATCGTTGTAGTAAAACTCGCGGGTGACTTGGTAACCATTGGCTTCCAGCAGGCGGCTCAGGCAGTCACCTATCGCTGCACCACGGCCGTGGCCCACGTGCAAGGGGCCGGTTGGGTTGGCAGAGACAAATTCCACCTGGACCTTCTTGCCTTCGCCGTTGTTGTTGCGGCCGTATTGCCCGGCGTCGTCGAGAATGGTGTTGACCACTTCAAAGGCGCTGGCAGTACTCATGAAAAAGTTGATAAATCCGGGGCCCGCAATTTCAACCTTCTCGACAGCGCTGCTGTTCGGTAGCCGTTCGACCAATGCTTCTGCCAGTTTTCGTGGCGGGCAACCGGCAGCCTTCGATGCCACCAGGGCAATATTGCAGGCGTAATCGCCATGGGATTTGTCCTTGGTGTTGCCTACCTGTGGTGTAAAGGTCTGATCTGCGGGCAGAGTGCCTTCAGATTGCAGGGTCGCCAGCGCAGACTGGAGAAGTTCGGATACGGTCTCTTTCATGCTGTCGGATGACTCGAGTTGCAAGAGAATGGAAGAACGGCGGCAAGCGTCCCGCCGGAGATGTCGAAGGACGCTATTATCGCGGAAAGGTGCGGGCGACTCAAATTACGCTGTTCGAGGCCAGTTGCGTTCCCCCGGGGGGGCGAAGGGCTCCCGATGCTACAGGGTGTTGTTGGTACTGCTTTAGTCTCCTTGGAAAGGAAGGATCACCGTATTATTGGCACTCATGAAGCTTATACGGAGGTTGATGCTGTCGTAGGAGCCCAAACCGTTATAGCGGCCATTGCGTTCGGACGGCGATGAGGTAGGTGTGGTCCCACAGTTGGTGGCTTCAAACGTGACGTCAAAGACGTTGACGCTTGAGGACTGGATTGAAATCTGCCCATCAAAAACACAGCCTGTTGAATCCGATCCGGTAAGGCAGCCTTGGCTGCACTCCCGCTGAATTGGGCGCCTTCAGAGTCTGATTCAACATTGCCAAACACGGAATTTACCGAGTTGATGGCCTTTGGCAGGTTGTAAAATATTGCAAAAAGGCCCTCGTTGTCACAGTTTTGGTGGGTCATCCGGTTTCTAGCGGATCAACGTCGATTGCCCACCTGATATCCGCGGGAAGTTTCATCAGGTCAAGTTCCTGGCAAAGCGCTGCCAGTTGACGGTTAAGCCGGATTCGGTTGCTTGAAACCATGATCAGTTGGGCCCGGTGACGATCAGCCCTGCGCGCGATCACAGCAGGTAATGGCCCCCAAGACTCAACGCCGCAGTCTGATGCCTTAGACTTCATGTCATCAAGTAGTTTGAGGCTCGATGCCATGATGTTCGACTCGGCTCGAAGTATGGCCATTGACCGGAAGGGTGGGAGTTGGCCGGTTTCCCGTTCGGCAAGCAATTGGTCGGCAACAGGGAGATAATAGCCCGCCGCTAAAGATCGCAGTAGTGGGTGGTCGCTATGGCAGGTTTGCACCAGTACTTCCCCTGATTTTTCACCACGTCCGGCCCGTCCGCTAACCTGCAGTAGGGTCTGGATCAATTGTTCGGGCGCGCGAAAGTCTACGCTGAACAGTCCGCCATCAGCATTAACAACAACGACGAGCGTAACGTTTGGGAAGTCGTGCCCCTTGGCCAGCATCTGTGTGCCCACCAGTATGCAGGGGCTGCCGCTGTTCACTGTCTCGAGAATACCCTGAATGCTGCCTTTGCGTTGAGTGCTGTCCCGATCGACCCGCACGACGGGGACGTCCGGAAACTGTGTTGCCAATACATCTTCACTTCTTTCAGTGCCTTGGCCGACTGGCTTGAATGAATCGCTGCTGCATTTTGGACAGTGGTCTGTCGCGGCGGTCTGAAAGTCGCAATGGTGGCACCGCATGGCACGGTCGCGGCGATGATAGGTAAGGCGGGTGTCGCAGCGGGGGCACTCAACCATATGGCCGCAGTCGAAACACATCATGACCGGAGCAAACCCTCGGCGATTTACGTACACCAGAGCTTGCTGTCCGGCGTTCAGGCATTTCTCGATAGCACGCATCACAGGTCGTGAGAGGCCGCCTTCCAGAGGTCGGCTGCGAATGTCCAGTAACTTGATCGTCGGCAGTTTGGCATTGCCTGCACGCTCCTCAAGTCGAACCAGCGTGTATTTGCCGGTCAGGGCGTTGTGGTAGGACTCCATAGAGGGGGTTGCGGAGCCAAGAATAATGGGGCAATTATTGAGGTGTGCACGATAGACTGCGGTGTCCCTGGCGGAATAGCGGAATCCTTCCCCCTGTTTATAGGAGCTGTCGTGTTCCTCATCCACGATGATGGTTTTCAGCTCGGTGAAGGGGAGCAACACAGCCGAGCGGGTACCGATCAGAATGACCGGCTCACCATTACGGATTCTCAGCCAGGTTGAGAGTCGCTCGCTGTCTTTTAGTGCCGAGTGCCACACTGCGATACGGGATCCGAAATAGTACTGGAAGCGGGCAACGGTCTGCGGCGTCAGGTTGATCTCAGGAACCAGAACGAGCGCCTGGTGCTTGTTGTCCAGGTGAGTCTTGAGGTAATGGAGATAAAGCTCGGTTTTCCCGCTGCCTGTGATACCGAACAGGAGTGTCGTCGTGAAGCCGTCATCAGACGATGCAAGTTGGTCAGCAGCTTCTTGTTGGGCCGGAGACAGCACGGGGATACGATTCCGGGTTTCCGCCGCCGCACCGCTTGGTGAGGGTGGCGTGGTCTCAACGATCAGTTCTTTTTCCTGAAGGCTCCGGATTTGCGATTGTGTGAAACCAGCGCGCACAATCTGTTTGCTGCCCGCGCCTCCGGGTTGGCGCTTCAGCCAGGCCAGCAGCTCTCTCTGTCGCGTTGCGTTGCCGGGCAGCAGCGCCGGATCGCCGCAGGCTTGCCAATAAGGTTCGGCATGCTCCACGGCAGGTCTGCCGCGACGCAGGGCGGGCGGCAGTGCGGTAAAAAGGCATTCGCCGAGCGGGTGCTGATAGTAATCCGACGCCCAACTGAGTAGGCGGAAGGTTTCCGGGGGCAGTGCAGGCCATGTCTCGCTGGCTGATCGGACCGGCTTGAGAGTGATGCCCTCTGGTGGTCGAGCGTCAGTCTCGACCACCAGACCGGTGGCCGATTGCCTGCCGAAAGGGACGGTGACGCGTTGGCCCTTTTGTAATGTCAGGTGGTCTGGTACCAGGTAGTCGAACAGCCGCCGGAGAGGGCGATTCAATGCTATACGCGCAGTTCGGGGCACATCTGGCTCCATGGCGATGAAGGTGTCACGGTATCTGCCTATCCTTAAAAAGGGCTGCAATCCGGCGTGTCCCGTGTCGGGCGGGATGATAAGACGGTCCGGGGCTTGCCTGATACCGCATTTGCAAGTAAGATTCGCGGTCTGTTTCCGGCAGGGCATGATTGTGCCCCGTCTTGTCAATTGATTCAAACATGCGGTGCCTGACACCCGGATTGCGCTGAAACCCAGGCAATCCCGTGATCTGGTAGCGGCATGACCGACAGAGGTTCGCCATGAAAGAAGGTATTCACCCCAAGTACGAAGAGATTACCGCTACCTGTTCCTGCGGTAACGTTCTCAAGACCCGCTCTACGTTTACTCAGGACCTGACTCTGGATGTATGCTCCCAGTGTCACCCTTTCTACACAGGTAAGCAGAAAGTGATGGACACCGGCGGCCGTATCGACCGTTTCCAGAAGCGTTTCGGTGGTCGCATCGGTGGCAAGAAAGCCTGATCCGAATGCTGATAGTGGAAAAAGCGCCTTGCGAGGCGCTTTTTTTGTATCTGCAGGCCCCCGCTGTAGGGCGCGCCTGTTGTGAGTGCATACGCAAAAAGCCGTATTGACTGATTAACAAGTGGCCAATCCGGCCTTGTCTGATGCAGCCCTTCGCGCCATAATGTCGCGCTCCGCTGGGCAAGGCCCGGTGGCTTATTACCTCTTAAACGTGACAAACGGAACAGTGGCAATGTCTCAAGATCTGAAAGAAGCAGCCCTTGAATACCACGCCAAGCCGCGGCCTGGTAAGCTGAGTGTTGAAATCACCAAGCCCACCAAGACCTCCCGCGACCTTTCCCTGGCGTACAGCCCCGGGGTTGCCGAGCCGGTCCGCGAGATCGCGAAGGACCCCGAGAACGCATACAAATACACCGCCAAGGGTAATCTGGTAGCCGTGATTTCAGACGGCACTGCAATTCTTGGTCTGGGTAACCTGGGTCCGCTGGCGAGCAAGCCGGTTATGGAAGGCAAAGGCGTACTGTTCAAGCGCTTTGCTGGAATTGATGTGTTCGATATCGAGGTCAATTCCGAAAGCCCCCAGGCATTTATTGAAACGGTTGAGCGTATTGCCGACACCTTCGGTGGTATTAACCTTGAAGACATCAAGGCTCCCGAATGCTTCGAAATCGAGCGCGCGCTAATCGAAAAGTGCAGTGTACCCATCTTTCATGATGATCAGCACGGCACGGCCATCGTAACAGCGGCAGGCATGATTAACGCCCTGGAGTTGCAGGACAAGAAAATCGATGAAGCCAAAGTGGTCTGCCTCGGAGCTGGCGCAGCGGCTATCGCTTGCATGAAGCTGCTGATCAGCTGTGGCGTTCGGTCCGAAAACATCTACATGCTGGACCGCAAGGGCGTGATTCATTCCGGTCGCGAGGACCTGAACCAATACAAGGCGATGTTTGCCAACGATACTGACAAGCGCACGCTTGATGATGCGATGGACGGTGCAGATGTATTTCTCGGGCTTTCCGGCCCGGATCTGCTGAGCGCGGACCAGCTTAAGCTGATGGCTCCGAACCCGATTGTGTTTGCCTGCTCCAACCCGGACCCTGAGATCAGCCCTGAAGTGGCGCTGGCTACCCGCGATGACCTGATCATGGCTACAGGCCGCTCAGACTACCCGAATCAGGTGAATAACGTGCTTGGCTTCCCGTTCATCTTCCGTGGTGCTCTGGACGTGAGGGCGACCGCAATCAACGAAGAAATGAAAGTGGCGGCTGTTCACGCGATTCGCGAGCTGGCGAAAGAGCCGGTTCCGCAGGAAATCTGTGAAGCCTATGACGTTGCAAGTTTCGAGTTTGGTCGGGAGTACATCATTCCCAAGCCGATGGACGTGCGCCTGCTGGAAGTTGTTCCGGCGGCAGTCGCTCGCGCGGCGGTCGACTCAGGCGTTGCCCGTAACGGCTACCCGGCCCATTACCCACTGAAATCAATGGACGATATCATCTGATATAGTCCAATCGAATGTTGGGAAATAAAAAAACCGGCGATTGTTAAGTCGCCGGTTTTTTTGTGGCCGCGAGAATTTTTTTCGCCCCGCTTGCTGGTGTCAGAATATCTGTCTCGACAGGTCATCGCTACTGCCATTGTTGCCGCCGGCCGATGACTCATCCTGAGGGTCTAGCGGCGGCGGGGCATCCTCTTCACGGAATATTTCGAACATGGCACCTTCTTGCCCTGGCCTTGCTCGCCTGCCTGTTTCCGGGTCGATGCGGATGTTAACGATGCCATTGGGTCTTGCCATCAATGATGGCGGCTCGCCCTTTAGTGCCACTTTCATGTAATCAATCCAGGCGGGCAGGGCAGTACTGGCGCCGAACTCTCGACGGCCAAGGGGTTGTGGTTGATCAAAGCCAACCCAAACAGTGGTGGCTACGTCATGGTTGAAGCCGCCGAACCAAGTGTCTCTCTGTTCATTGGTGGTGCCGGTTTTGCCGCTGATGTCATCCCGCCCCAAGGCCTGAGCCCGTCGGCCTGTGCCCCGCTTGATTACATCCCGCATCATGGAGTGCAGGATGTATACGGAGCGTTCATCAGCCAGGCGTCTCGCAATGCGAACTTCTTTCTCGTCGTCGGAGTTGTTCTCCTGTTTCTCTGTGCAGTTTTCATCGCAGAGTTTGACGTCCGGTGCTTCGAAGATTGTTTCGTTGTTGATATCCGAGATCTGGCTGATGAGGTAGGGCTCGACGTCATAGCCGCCGTTGGCGATCACCGCGAACCCCCGGGCCAGGTCCATCGGTGTCAGAAGCCCGCTGCCCAATGAGAGTGACAGATCTTTTTGCATGTCCTCCGTGGGGATCTGAAGCTGCTCAAGGTAGTCTATGGTGTTCTGGATGCCCAGGTCCCGAAGCAAGCGTACTGACACCAGGTTGCGGGATCGATACAGGGCTTCTCGCAGGCGAGTGGGGCCGTAAAACTGTCCTGATGAATTCTGTGGGCGCCATGTGGTCTCCAATTCGGAGTCGTCAAACACAATTGGTGCGTCGTTGTAGATGGTTGCGGGTGTCATTCCGCTTTCCAGCGCGCTCAGATACAGGAACGGCTTGAAGGTTGAGCCCGGCTGCCTCCTCGCCTGGGTGGCGCGATTGTATTTGTTTTGACTGAAACTGTATCCGCCAGCGAGTGCTTCAATGGCGCCGGTTTGTGCGTCAAGGGAGATCAGTGCGCCCTGTACTGCAGGTACCTGCGAAAGCGCAACGCGCCGGACTTCGGCAATATCCAGGGTTTGCTGATCATCGCTTTGTTCCTGGATGTCGGATTCACTTGGCTGCTCGGGTGTCATCACCACCATGGGTTTTACGTAAATGATATCGCCCGCAGCGACTACGTCGGATGGCTTTCCCGGCTCGGGTCCGGTTAAATTTTCGGTTTTGTATCGTTTGGCCCAGGTCATTGTGGAGAATGCCATTACGGACTCGCCAAGCTGGCGGGCGTAAAGATCGACCTCGCTGTCTTCGTCTCTCACCCGGGTTACAACTGCGGGCACGAGCTCGGCTACGCGGGGGTAGTTTGCCATCAGATTGGGGAGGTTGTCGGGGACCAGTTGTTCTTCATCCACCTGCCCAATGGGGCCGCGGAAACCGTGGCGCCGGTCGTATGCTTCCAATCCTGCTCTTAGGGCTCTCGTCGCTTCTTGTTGCTTCTCGCTTTCAACGGTCAGTTTGACTTCATAGCCGTCGGTGTAGGCGGCATCGCCGAATCGCCTGACCAGTTCGGCTCGGGCCATTTCCGCAACGTGGTCGGCATCAACCTCAGTGGACGGGGCGTTAAAGCTTGCGGTCAGGGGGGCGCTGGCAGCCAGCTCATAAGCGTCACTGGTGATGTATTGGAGGTCGCGCATGCGCCCCAGTATCCAGTTACGACGAATCTGTGCTCGCTCGGGGTTTGCCAGGGGGTTGTAGGCGGAGGGAGCCTTGGGCAGCCCGGCAAGCATGGCCATTTCTGCCAGAGAAAGCTCGGTCACGGGTTTGTCGTAATACACCTGGGCGGCTGCAGCGATACCATAGGCGCGATTGCCCAGGTAGATCTTGTTGAGGTAGAGCTCCATGATGCGGTTTTTGTCCAGTTCACGCTCTATCTGAAGAGCCAGAAGTATCTCGTTGAACTTGCGAATAAACGTCCTATCGCGTGACAAAAAGTAATTTTTTGCAACCTGCATTGTGATGGTGCTGCCCCCGGACTGGATCTCGCCGGTGGAGATCAGTTCGATGGCAGCCCGCATCAGGCCTTTAAAGTCGACCCCAAAGTGTTCGTAAAAACGGGCGTCTTCGGCTGCCATAAAGGCATGTAACTGAATTGTAGGGATCTGTTCTATTGTGACCGGTGCCCTTCTCTTTTCACCGAATTCTGCTATTAATTTGTCGTCTGCGCTGTAGACCCTCAAGGGGGTCTGCAACTTGATGTCCAGGAGTTGCTCCACAGGAGGCAAACCTGGGCGGAGATAAAGGTAAAATCCTGACGCCACGATTGTGGCGAGACTGAGTCCAGTGAGAAATAGCCATGCAAACAGGCGAGATGTACGCAACAAATGAGACATTTTTTTCTGACAACTGTTGGATATAGGTCTATCATTTGAGAAATTGCTTTAGGAAGGGCTAGCCGCTTCCCGGGTGCAATGCTTCTCAATTAAAGAAGAACGAGCATTGTAGACGGAAAACTAAAGAAATTCTCTTAAATAAAAAACACATATGAAAGAACTCCGTCGGGAGTTTTCATAACCCGGTGCATGTAACCAGGTATAGGGTGAGCGCGTGTTCGGATTGTTAGGAAAAAAATCCAGTTCGGTGCTGGGCGTGGATATCAGCTCCAGCTCGGTCAAGCTACTGGAACTATCGAAGCAGGGTGACCGCTACAAGGTCGAGAGCTACGCAGTGGAGCCGCTACCGGCCAATGCTGTGGTAGAGAAAAATATCACGGATGTCGAAGCGGTGGGCGAAGTGCTCAAACGTGTCGCATCTAAATCACGTACGAGCGTCAAGCAGGTGGCTGTAGCCGTCTCCGGTTCCGCCGTTATTACCAAGCTGATCCAGATGGACAGTGGTCTCAACGAGTTTGAGATGGAAGACCAGATAACGCTTGAGGCCGATCAGTATATCCCCTATCCGCTGGATGAAGTGGCGATCGACTTCGAGGTTCAGGGGCCGTCTGAGACCAACCCGGACCAGGTCGATGTACTTCTTGCGGCGTGCCGGAAAGAAAACGTCGATATTCGGGAAGATGCTCTAGAAATTGGGTCTTTGACCACCAAGATCGTGGACGTAGAGGCCTATGCACTTGAGCGCGCATACGCACTCATTGAGTCCCAGCTTGATTCCCAGGGTGAAGAACTCGTTGTGGCGATCGTCGATATCGGCGCCACCATGACCACGCTGAGCGTGTTGGCGGAAGGCAAGACGGTTTACACCCGCGAGCAGATTTTCGGGGGGAAACAACTCACCGAAGAAATTCAGCGTCGTTATGGTTTATCCCTTGAAGAAGCCGGTCTGGCCAAGAAGCAGGGTGGTCTTCCAGACGACTACGATTCCGAAGTTCTGACGCCTTTCCGCGAAGCGGTCGTTCAGCAGGTTGCTAGGGCGCTGCAGTTCTTCTTCGGCGCAAGCCAGTACAATGCGGTTGACTACGTGGTCCTGGCAGGTGGCACGGCATCTATTCAGGGGCTGACAGAAATGGTCGAGGAAAAAACAGGCACACCAACGCTGGTCGCAAATCCTTTCGCGGACATGGCGGTGGGGTCAAGAGTGAATGCGTCTTCGCTGAGCAATGATGCACCTTCACTCATGATTGCCTGCGGGCTGGCAATGAGGAGCTTTGACTGATGGCAAAGATTAACCTCAGACCCTGGCGCGAAGAACTCCGGGCGGAGAAGCAGAAGCAGTTTGTGGTGATGATACTGGGGGCGGCTTTTATAGCTGTCGGCCTGACTTTTCTCTGGAAAACCGATATGGACAACCGTATCGCCTACCAGGAATCCAGAAATGCCTACATCGAAACCGCAACCAAGCAGCTGGATAAGCAGATTAAAGAGATCGAGGATTTGAAGCGCAAGCGGGACGAGCTACTGTCGCGCATGCAGGTCATTCAGGATCTCCAGGGCAAGCGCCCGGTTATTGTGCGGGTTTTTGACGAACTGGTTCGCACGCTGCCAGATGGACTTTTTTATACGAACCTCAAAAAGACCGGAGACACAGTGGATGTCGTTGGTATGTCGGAGTCCAATAGCCGAATTTCCGCCCTTATGAGGCGTTTTGAAGAGTCCGACTGGTTCACTAATCCTAACCTGTCAAACGTGTCTGCCGCCGATAACCGTCGTGCTGGTTATAGCCAGTTCAACCTGTCGGTGCAGCAACAAACACCAGAGCCCGAAGGGGAGGACAAGTAATGAGCCTCGCGGACTCACTCAAGAACCTCAATGAATTTGATATCAATGACCTGGACGTCAACAATGCCGGTATTTGGCCCGCCCCGATCAAGGCAATCGTAGCGCTCATCATTTTTGGCCTGATACTGGGTGGTGGTTACTGGTTCTTTATCAAAGATCAGTATGTCCAGCTTGACCGGGTCGAAAAGACCGAGCAGGAGCTTCGGAAGCGCTACGAAGACAAAGCTTACCAGGTGGCTAACCTTGAAGTATTCAAGGCGCAAATGGAGGAAATGGAAGAAACCTTCGGCGCGCTTGTGCGTCAACTCCCGAGTGAAACCGAAGTGCCTGGTCTGCTGGAGGATATTACCAATACGGCGTTGGGTAGTGGCCTTTCGCTCCAGGAGGTCAAGTTGCAGGGTGAGCAGCGGCGTGATTTCTACGCGGAGCTTCCGATCAACATCCGGGTATCGGGTTCGTATCACGAATTGGCGACGTTTGTCAGCAGTGTGGCGAGCCTGCCACGGATTGTGACGTTGCATGACCTAACGATAACACCAACAGGCGGTGATGGAGAGCAGCTAAATATGCAGGTTCTTGCACGTACCTACCGCTACCGGGCTGGAGAATGAGCATGGCGCGACAGCATGCGGCAAAAGCCTGGATGGGTATTTGTCTGGTATCTTTTCTGACGGCGTGTTCTCAGGGAAGTGGCTTTTCCGATCTCGATAAGTTTATGGCAGATACCCGGGCCAAACCTCGGGGGCATGTTGAACCCTTACCGGAGTTCAAGGCTTACGAGGCTTTCAGTTATTCGGCAGCGGATCGTAGAGCGCCTTTCGAGCCGCCTATTGATGTGCAGCTCACCATGGTTGATCAGGAACCCGAAAGCGATATCGAGCCAGATCTTGATCGGCCGAGAGAGGTTCTTGAGAACTTTGATCTGAAGGGGCTCTCCATGGTGGGTACTTTGAGTGACGCATCCGGAAATCTGTTTGCTCTGATAAAGCACAACACGGGTGGCATCCACAGGGTGCGCACTGGGAACTACATGGGGCAGAATTATGGCCGGATTGTTGGTGTCAATGAAACCCGGATAGAGCTAATTGAAATCGTTCCCAATGGCCGGGGCGGATGGGTCGAGCGTCCACGCTCGCTGTCGCTGGATGAGAATGAGGGCTAAGGAGCGGCATTATGAATATTGAAAGAAACATGCATGAACAAAAAAGTTTGGGGTCGAGGCTAGCGATGTTCAGAAAACTCAATGTATACGTCGGCGTGATTGCTTTTGGGTTGTTATCCGGCCTGGCCAATGCGGTCACGCTGGAAGACGTGTCGTTTTCATCGCTGTCCGGGGATCGGGTCGAGGTGACGCTGTCGTTTGACGGCCAGCCACCGGAACCTACCGGGTACACGATCGAGCGACCTGCCAGGATCGCAGTGGACCTCCGGGACACGACCAGCGGCCTCGACAGTCGCAATATTTCGCTCGGGGGAGGTAACGCCCAGAGCATGACGGTTGTCGAAACCAAGGATCGCACTCGCCTGATCTTCAATCTGGCAGAGTTGGCCCCCTATGAGACGGTGCGTGCCCAGAACCATCTGGTCGTGACGATCGGCAGTCAGGGCAGCGGTGTTGCTGCTTCCGGCTCGGGTGCTTCTTCCATGTCCACCGCAACTTCAGGTGGACAAACAAGTTCATCCGCCTCGTCCTCTGGTAGCGGGCTCGCCGGGGTTGATTTCAGGCGCGGACAGGGCGGTGAAGGTCGTGTGATTGTGGATCTGGGCAGCGCCAGTACTTCCGTGGACTTGTCCGAACTAGGAGGTAAGATTCGCCTGACGATGGATGGCACCAGTGTGCCTGACAATCTTCGCCGGCGCCTCGATGTAACTGACTTTGCAACGCCTGTGACCCGTATTGATACCTTTACGGAAGACGGCAATGCGGTTGTGGAAATTCGTCCGGAAGGTAATTACGACTATATTGCCTATCAGTCTGGTTCCCAGTTTACTGTCAGCGTGGAAAGGCTGACGGAAGAGGAAGCCGAGTCTCGTCGTGAGGAGAAGTTCCCGTACACTGGCGATAAGCTCTCTCTTAACTTCCAGGACATCGAGGTTCGTTCTGTATTGCAGTTGATTGCAGACTTTACCGGCTTGAACCTTGTTGCCAGCGATACGGTCAGTGGCAGTATTACGCTGCGTCTGCAGAATGTGCCCTGGGACCAGGCTCTGGACCTGATCCTGAAGACCAAGGGGCTGGACAAGCGCCAGATCGGCAATGTACTGCTGGTTGCGCCGGCTGATGAAATTGCCGCCCGTGAAAAGCTTGAGCTGGAAACCTCCAAGCAGATCGCTGAACTTGCGCCGGTTCGCCTGGATATCATTCAGGTGAACTACGCCAAGGCCGGGGATGTTGTTGCGCTGATCGAGGCGGATGAGGAATTGATCTCCTCTCGGGGATTTGTGTCTTCGGATGCTCGCACCAACACCATCAGTGTTCGTGAAACCTCGGAAAAGCTTGATGAGATTCGCCGTCTGGTTTCGACCTGGGATGTTCCGGTTCGTCAGGTTTCCATTGAGGCGCGAATTGTAAGGGCGCAGACCAATGTTGCCGAAAACCTGGGGGTTCGCTGGGGTGGTGCTGCCTATGACGTCAGGGGCGATGGCAGTGTTATCTCTGTCGGTGGCTCTCAGGGAGCTGTTGGCGAGGCTCGTGATGCGGCCAATGGCACCAACAGTACTATTACTTTCCCAGGCGCGCTGGCAGTTGATCTTGGTGTTTCAGGTCAGGGAGCGTCGTCCTTCGCGATTGGTTGGGGGAGCGATGACTTTCTTGTGGACTTGGAGCTCTCTGCATTGGAGAGTGACGGGCAGGCAGAAGTTGTATCCCAGCCCCGTGTTGTGACGGCCGATCGACAGACCGCCAGGATCAAATCCGGTGAAGAGATTCCATACCAGAAGGCCGCTTCCAGTGGTGCGACTTCTGTATCCTTCAAGGAAGCTGTATTGGCCCTCGAGGTAACGCCTCAGATTACCCCGGATGACAAGGTTATTATGGATCTGGTGGTTAATCAGGACTCTCGTGGCGATGTAACCGCCGGTATTCCGGCGATCAACACCAACGAGGTAACGACGCAGGTGTTGGTTGGAAACGGCGAAACTGTGGTCCTGGGGGGTATTTTCCAATCAGAAGTAGCTACCACAACTACCAAGACGCCGTTCCTGGGTGATATTCCCTACTTGGGCCGCCTCTTCAAGCGCACTGAGCATGTCGATGAACGTAGCGAGCTGTTGATTTTCATCACACCAAAGATCATCAAGAGCGACCTGATTCAATAGTCTGGTTGCGTCCGACAAAAAACCGCCGTGTTCGCACGGCGGTTTTTTTGTCTGTTCATTTCCTGAAGCTTATGGAAAACGTTACCCTGTGATATTCTCACGCGCCGGAATGTAGATGAGCGGAAGTTATGTCCTTGCCAAAACGAGTTGTCCTGGTTGGCCCAATGGGTGCGGGAAAAAGCACAATTGGTCGCATGCTGGCCAAGGAGCTGGGCTATCGTTTTCTCGATTCCGACCGGATTATTGAAGAGCGTTGTGGTGCCAATATTCCCTGGGTATTCGATGTGGAAGGGGAAGACGGTTTTCGGCAGCGTGAAACAGCGATGTTGGCTGAGTTGGCCGACTACTCACAGACAGTGTTGGCGACCGGCGGTGGCGCGGTGATGAAGGAAGAGAATTACGCGCACCTGAAGCGTGATTCTGTCGTGGTATACCTGAAAACCTCGATCGAGCAGCAGGTTGAAAGAACAAGGCGGGATCGAAATCGCCCCCTGTTGCAGAACGATGATCCCGAGGCGGTCCTTAAAAACCTGTTTGCTGTGCGGGATCCGATCTATTCGCGACTGGCCGATATCGTCATGTTTACTGATCGCAAGAGTCCGAGACTGGTCGTTCGGCAATTGGTAAATCGAATTAATCCGAGGACGCCGCGCCACAAAAGGCAAATACGTAAGGAAGGCAGAAATCATGCGTGACTCACTGCGGGAGTTGACGGTTGAGCTGGGCGATCGAAGTTACCCAATCGTTATCGGTCAGGGACTGCTAGGTAGCTACGATCTGAGCCCCTGTGTCTCTGGCTCTCAGGTCATGATCGTGACCAACGAAACGGTTGCTCCATTGTATCTCGAGTCAGCTCGCGCCTGTTTCCCCGGCAAGCAAGTGGATACGGTTGTGCTTCCTGACGGCGAAAAATACAAGGATTGGCAGACACTGAACCGTATCTTCGACGGTTTGCTGGAGAAGCGTCATTCCCGCAAAACCACGCTTGTTGCGTTGGGGGGTGGCGTGGTCGGCGATATGACCGGGTTTGCCGCCGCTTCCTACCAGCGTGGTGTCCCTTTTATTCAGATTCCGACGACATTGTTGTCGCAGGTGGACTCCTCAGTCGGAGGAAAAACCGGCATCAATCACCCGTTGGGCAAGAATATGATTGGTGCCTTCCATCAACCGGAAGTCGTACTGATCGATACCGACAGCCTGAGAAGCCTTTCTCCACGGGAGGTGTCGGCTGGCCTTGCTGAAGTCATCAAATACGGCCTGATTCGAGACACCGATTTTCTGGCCTGGCTAGAGCAAGAAATTACGTCGCTCATTGATCTGGAAACGTCGGCTCTGGTGGAGGCCATCTATCGTTCATGCGCCTGTAAGGCGGACGTTGTTGCGAAGGATGAAAGGGAAGGCGGGTTGCGAGCGATACTCAACCTGGGGCACACGTTCGGTCATGCCATCGAGACGTTTGCTGGGTATGGCAACTGGCTGCACGGTGAAGCTGTCGGCACCGGCATGATGATGGCAGCGGATCTTTCCCTGCGCCAGGACATGATAACGGAAGAGGACCGTGCCAGGGTGGTGCGCATTATCGAGCGAGCCAGGCTTCCGGGGCGTGCGCCGGTGGGCATGTCGCCCGATGACTTTTTACGCTTGATGGCGGTCGATAAGAAGAATGTGGATGGTTCGCTACGCCTGGTTCTCCTGCGCAGACTCGGGGATGCGGTGGTGACGGATGCGGTGGATAGACGAGAACTGGATGCCACGCTTCGAGTATTTTGCGATGAAGTCTGACAAGGTCTGATCAGGGAAAAGACAGGGAATGACGGTGAATGACGAAGGGCTCAACAGTCATGACGGTGGCGGCCTGTTTCCGCGACTCCAGGAGCGTTATGGGTTGAGGGCCGATCCATTGGATATGGAAACACCCTTCTTTCCGGATGCCTCCCGCCACCATGCCCTGGAAACGCTTCGCCACCTCTGTGGCTTTGGTGACCTCGCTTTGCTTCTCACTGGTGATGTCGGGGCGGGCAAAAGCCGGTTGCTCGCGGAACTGGTGAGGAGCGAGTCCTCCCGTCTCGATTTTCATCGAGTGTCGGCCGCCGCACTGACGAGTACGCAGGCGCTGTCACGGGCGCTACTCGGTATTGCACATAAAGGGTTGAACCCCGGCGAAGGTGCGCGCGACGCCATCTACGGCTTTTTTCGATGGTCTGAAATCAAAGCTCGGAAGGGCCAGCGAATGGTTCTGTTGATTGATGATGCGGATCGTGCACCTGCCGAGTTGCTGAGGCTGTTGTTTTCGGCCTTTGAGGCTGCAGATCGCTCTGCGACGGCGGTTCCCGTGTTCAGTGGCAGCGGGCGATTGATCGAAATGCTTGGGTTGTCAGGAGACGGTGCCGGAGTGCATCAGATTCATCTTCGCCCACTGACAAAAGAGGAAGTCGCTGCGTACCTGGAGCCCCGGGTGCACCGCGCTGGTGGCAGTGCCAAGGACTTGCTGTCGCCAGGGAAGTTGTCACAGTTGCACAGTTTGAGTCAGGGGAGTTTTTCCCGTCTCAAGCGAGTGACACCAGCCGTATGGCTGGATATGGTATCGACTGAAAATGGCGCCAAACGGACGTTTTCGGTGCCGATTAATCTGCGTTGGCCTGCGCTGGCTTTGGTTATGCTTGCCGGTTCCTGGTGGCTTGTATCGCAGCAATATGATGATTCTGTGGCACGAGAGCAGGCAGAACCTGAGCCTGAAGTCATACGCAAGAGTGTCACCATTGGTCCTGGCAATCCGGATATTGACCCGGTTGATACCGGCGCAGGATTGTCAGAGCCGGCCGCTGAGCCAGAGTTGCCCCTGACGGACGAGCCTGATAAGCCTGTTCCAGAGCCAGAGCCAGAGCCAGAGCCAGAGCCAGAGCCAGAGCCAGAGCCAGAGCCAGAGCCAGAGCCAGAGCCAGAGCCAGAGCCAGAGCCAGAGCCAGAGCCCGATTTTGAACCCTCCCGTCCGGCTGTGTTTATGGAGCTTGAGAGCGTAAAGGCACGTGAGGGCTGGACTGTCCAGTTGATAGCCGGGAATCAGGAACAAACGGTGCTGAATCTGATGGATCGGTACGAGTCCATTTCCGGTATACTCTATACCTATACCCAGAGACAGGACCAGGACTGGTTTGTCGGCTTCTACGGCGAGTTTCCCTCGCGCGATGAAGCTCGAAAAGCAGTTGAACGTCTTCCTCAGGCCTTGCGGGACCAGTCTCCCTGGATTCGGCAATCACGCGATTTTTGATTGTCGGTGCCTGCCTGTTTTTTCTACTTAATTCCATAAAAACAATAACCTGAGTCTCTGTTTCATGGTGCGTGCTGTCTGACGCAGTACTCGTATTGAGCGTGCTCGCCCCCTAAAATAAAAACGCTTTGGTTTGAGTACGTATTTCTACGCGTGTAAAATAGCCAGCCCCCATTTTCAGTGTCGAAGGGTGAGTTTATTGTCTGATTGCCAATAACCCTTTGATTGAAAAGCATTTCTACGCGAGAGAACGCTTATGATGACAGGTTTGTATCATCCCGATGAATTCAGGGACAACTGCGGCTTCGGTCTGATCGCCCATATGAAGGGTGAGGCCAGCCACAAGTTGTTGCAAACTGCCATCGAGTCACTGACCTGCATGACCCACCGAGGTGGTATCGCTGCAGACGGAAAGACCGGCGATGGTTGTGGCCTCCTGATCCAGAGCCCGGATGCCTTTTTGCGCAAGGCCGCCAAAGCAGAATTTGGTAAAGAGCCTGAAGAGCTGTTCGCTGTGGGTCAGGTATTTCTTAACCCGGACGAGAACAAGGCCGCTGCTGGCCGTGCTGCAGTGGAAAAGCGCCTGGCAGAGCAGGGATTGGAAATCATGGGTTGGCGCAAAGTGCCTACGGACGACAGCTGCCTGGGGCCGATGGCGCTCGACTGTTTGCCATGGATAGAGCAAATGTTTGTGGTTCCCGCCGGTAAAACCGAGCAGGAATTCGCCATTGCGCTGTTTGTGGGTCGCCGTCACGCTGAGCGGGACATGGCCGATGACTCCGAATTCTATATCTGCAGCCTGTCCCACCGCACTCTGGCCTACAAGGGCCTGATGATGCCGGCAGACCTGGCGAACTTCTACAAGGACCTGGGTGATCCGGACCTGCAGACCGCTATCTGTGTCTTCCACCAGCGCTTTTCCACCAACACCATGCCGCGTTGGCCACTGGCGCAGCCGTTCCGCTATCTCGCCCACAATGGCGAGATCAATACCGTTGACGGCAACCGTAACTGGGCGATTGCCCGTGCCGCCAAGTTCAGCGCACCGGAACTGCCGGACCTACAGACGCTGCAGCCGCTGGTTAACCTGACGGGCTCTGATTCCTCCAGCATGGATAACATGCTGGAAGTGCTGCTGGCCGGTGGTGTCGACCTGTTCCGTGCCGTGAGAATGATGATTCCGCCTGCCTGGCAGAATGTGGATACCATGGATTCCGAGTTGCGGGCATTCTATGAGTACAACTCCATGCATATGGAGCCGTGGGATGGGCCAGCTGGCCTGGTTCTCTCCGACGGTCGCTATGCCGTCTGTATGCTGGATCGGAACGGACTTCGCCCGGCTCGCTGGGTTATCACCAAAGACGATTTCATTACTCTGGCGTCCGAGATCGGCACCTATGACTATAAGCCCGAAGACGTGGTGGCCAAGGGGCGTGTGGGTCCGGGGCAAATGCTTGCTATTGATACCGAGTCCGGCGAAGTCCTGCACACGAAAGACGTGGATAATCGCCTGAAGTCGGCGCAGCCCTACAAGCGCTGGCTGCGGGAGAATTCCCTACGGGTGGAGACCACGCTGAATCAGGACACGCCTGACTTCAAGCTGATGCAGTCAGACGAACTCCATATTCACCAGAAGATGTTCATGGTGTCTTATGAGGAGCGCGATCAGGTACTGCGCCCGCTGGCGGAAAACGGCCAGGAAGCCGTAGGCTCCATGGGCGACGATACTCCCATGGCTGTGCTGTCGAGCCGCGTCCGGCATGTGGCGGACTACTTCCGTCAGAAATTTGCCCAGGTGACCAACCCGGCCATTGATCCACTCCGGGAATCCATTGTGATGTCCCTGGAGACGTGCATTGGCGCGGAACGTAACGTGTTTGAAGAAACGCCGGAGCACGCCAACCGAATCATACTGACAACACCGGTGCTCTCGCCGGCCAAATACCTGAAGATTGCCAACAATGATCGGCCCGGATTCGAAGTTGCTCGTATCAACATGAGCTACAGTCCGGAGTTGGGGCTTGAGCAGGCCGTGCGTACCGTGTGTGACGAAGCTGAGCAGGCAGTCCGTAGTGGCAAGGTCATACTGATCCTGACCGACAAGGACCTGAAAGAGGGTGAGCTGCCGGTCAATGCCATGATGGCAACCGGTGCCGTTCACCATCACCTGGTCAAGAAAGGCCTCCGTTGTGATTCCAATATCCTGGTTGAGACCGGCTGGGCCCGCGATCCGCACCAGTTTGCTGTGCTGTTTGGCTTTGGTGCTACGGCGGTCTATCCGTACCTGGCGTACCAGGTGCTTAACGACCTGATCCGCACCGGCGAATTGATGATGGACCCCATCGATGCGAAGAATAACTATCGCAAGGGCATCAACAAGGGCTTACTGAAGATCCTGTCCAAAATGGGAATCTCCACCATTACCTCCTACCGGGGGGCACAGCTGTTTGAGGCGATTGGCCTGGCGGACGACGTGGTGGATCTGTGTTTCAAAGGTGTTCCCAGCCGTATCCAGGGCGCCGGTTTCTTTGATTTCCAACAGGATCAGGAACAGCTGGCGGCCGTGGCCTGGAAACATCGCAAACCCATCACCCAGGGCGGTCTGTTGAAGTACGTCCACGGCCAGGAGTACCACGCTTTCAATCCGGATGTCGTTGGTAAGCTGCAGGAAGCCGTAACCAGTGGTGATTACGGCCAGTATATGGAGTACGCGGGGCTGGTAAACGAACGCCCTGTTTCCACGCTGAGGGATCTGCTGGGATTCCGCAAGGACATTAAAGCCATTGATTTGTCGGAAGTTGAGCCGGTGGAAAATATATTCCCGCGCTTCGACTCTGCAGCCATGTCTCTTGGTGCGCTTTCCCCGGAGGCTCACGAAGCCCTGGCAGTGGCCATGAACACTCTGGGGGGGCGATCAAATTCCGGAGAGGGTGGGGAAGATCCGGCCCGTTATGGCACGGAGAAACGTTCCAAGATCAAGCAGGTGGCTTCTGGCCGCTTCGGCGTCACCGCAGAGTACCTTCGCAGCGCCGATGTCATGCAGATCAAGGTGGCACAGGGTGCCAAGCCGGGAGAAGGCGGTCAGTTGCCTGGTGGCAAGGTCAATGACCTGATCGCCCGCCTGCGTTATTCAGTGCCCGGTGTGACGCTGATTTCGCCACCACCGCACCACGATATCTATTCGATCGAGGATCTGGCGCAGTTGATCTTTGATCTCAAGCAGGTTAATCCGAGTGCGCTGGTTTCCGTAAAACTCGTATCCGAGCCTGGTGTAGGCACCATCGCAGCCGGAGTGGCGAAAGCCTATGCGGACCTGATTACGGTTTCCGGCTACGACGGTGGTACGGCGGCCAGCCCTTTGACCTCCATCCGTTACGCCGGTTCGCCCTGGGAGCTGGGCCTGAGTGAAACTCAGCAAGCGCTGCGTGCCAACGACCTGCGGGGCAAGATCCGCTTGCAGACCGATGGCGGTATCAAGACCGGTCTGGACGTGGTCAAGGGTGCCATCCTCGGCGCTGAAAGCTTCGGTTTCGGCACTACTCCAATGGTGGCCCTGGGTTGTAAGTACCTGCGTATCTGTCACTTGAACAACTGCGCCACCGGCGTCGCGACCCAGAACGAGCACCTGCGGGAGGAACACTTCAAGGGCACGGTTGAAATGGCCATGAACTTCTTCCGGTTCGTGGCGACCGAGACCCGGGAGTGGATGGCCAGACTGGGCGTTCGCAACCTGGAGGAACTGGTGGGACGTGTAGATCTGTTGGAGCGTCTGCCCGGCGACACCCCACGCCAGAAGAAGCTGGATCTGACGCGTCTGTTGTCAAACGACCACATTCCGGCGGACAAGCCCAATACCTGTCAGGTGGAGCGTAATCATCCGTTTGACGAAGGCAAACTTGCCGAGCAGATGGTGAAAGACACTGCGGAGGCAATAGCTGAAAAGGCCGGTGGTAACTGGTCTTACCGAGTCACAAACTGTGATCGGTCGATTGGCGCTCGCCTGTCGGGTGAGATTGCCCAGTTGCACGGCAATCAGGGCATGGTTTCGGCACCCATCACTCTGGATCTGGCTGGCACCGCCGGCCAGAGCTTCGGTGTCTGGAACGTGGGCGGACTTAATCTGCTTCTGGAAGGGGACGCCAACGACTATGTCGGCAAAGGCATGACCGGTGGCAAGCTGGTGATTCGGCCGCCTGCCGGAAGCGACTTCAAAACCCAGGACACCTCGATTGTAGGTAATACCTGTCTTTACGGTGCAACCGGTGGCAAATTGTTTGCCGCTGGCACCGCCGGTGAGCGTTTCGGTGTTCGTAACTCCGGCGCCCATGCGGTGGTAGAAGGTGTGGGCGATCACTGTTGTGAATACATGACGGGCGGCCTGATCACGGTTCTTGGCAGCACCGGTCACAACTTCGGTGCCGGCATGACGGGTGGTTTTGCCTACGTGCTGGATTTGAACAACACCTTCGTGGATAAGTACAACCATGAGCTGGTGGAGATTCAGCGGATATCCAGCGAGGAAATGGAGTCCTACCGTAATCACCTGCGCGGTGTGGTCCGCGAGCACATTTCTGAAACCGCGAGCGAGTGGGCAGAGCATATTCTTGACAATTTCGATGATTACATTGGCCGCTTCTGGCTGGTCAAGCCCAAGGCGGCGAACCTTCGCAGCCTGCTGGCCAGCACCCGGGCACGTCCCGAGTAAAGGCGGTTGAAACAGGTTGAGGGCGTTGCCGGTGAGGCAGCGCCCGCGTCGAAATTGAGTCTGATGAGAGCGTCACAATGAAAGAACGACTGAGTAACGACTTCCAGTTTGTCGAAGTAGGGCGTGTCGACCCGAAAAAAGTACCGGCAAAGAAGCGCAAAAAAGAGTTTGGTGAAATCTATCACCCATACACCCAGGATCATGCTGCGTCACAGTCGCATCGCTGCCTGGAGTGCGGCAATCCGTATTGTGAGTGGAAGTGCCCGGTACACAACTACATCCCGAACTGGCTGAAACTGGTGTCCGAAGGCAACATCATGAGGGCTGTGGAGCTCTGTCACCAGACCAATTCCCTGCCTGAAGTCTGCGGCCGCGTCTGTCCGCAGGATCGGCTGTGTGAAGGGGCCTGTACCCTGAACGACGGCTACGGCGCAGTAACCATCGGGTCAGTGGAAAAATACATTACCGACACAGCCTTTGCTCTGGGCTGGAAGCCGGATGTGTCTGCCGTCAAATGGACAGACAAAAAAGTGGCGGTGATTGGTGCCGGTCCTGCTGGCCTTGGCTGTGCCGACGTTCTGGTGCGCAATGGTGTAAAACCGGTGGTTTTCGATATCTATCCGGAAATCGGCGGCCTGCTGACTTTCGGTATCCCTGAATTCAAGCTTGAAAAGTCTGTGATGACTCGCCGCCGCAAAGTCTTTGAGGAAATGGGCGTGGAGTTCCGCCTTTCCACTGAGGTAGGCAAAGACGTAATGATGGCGGATATCCTCGAAGAGTACGACGCTGTCTTTATGGGCATGGGAACGTACACATACATGAAAGGCGGTTTCCCGGGCGAAGATCTGCCTGGCGTTCACGATGCACTGCCGTTCCTGGTCTCGAACGTGAATCGTCGTCTTGGGTTTGAGAAAGACGCCGACGATTTCATCGACATGAAAGGCAAGCGAGTGGTTGTGCTCGGTGGCGGCGATACCGCCATGGACTGCAACCGCACCTCGATTCGTCAACAGGCAGCGAGTGTTACCTGTGCCTACCGTCGTGACGAGCAGAACATGCCGGGTTCGCGCCGGGAAGTGTCCAACGCCAAGGAAGAAGGCGTTAAGTTCATGTTCAACCGTCAACCGATCGCTATTATTGGCGAAGACCGGGTTGAGGGGGTCAAGGTGGTTCAGACTCGCCTCGGCGAGCCTGACGAAAACGGGCGTCGTCGTCCGGAAGTGGTCGCTGGCAGTGAAGAAGTGATTCCGGCCGATGCGGTTCTGGTAGCTTTCGGATTCCGCCCAAGCCCGGCCGACTGGTTTGACGAGCTGAAGGTAAACACCGACGACTCTGGCCGTGTCAGCGCCCCGGAGGAAGTGGAGTTCGGCTTCCAGACCAGCAACCCCAAGATATTCGCCGGTGGCGATATGGTCCGTGGTTCGGATCTGGTCGTAACGGCTATCTGGGAGGGCCGCCAGGCGGCGGAAGGTATCATGGATTACCTGGATATCTGATAGCCTCCGGTTTTATCTGGACGAGAAGGGCGGCTTGCGGATGGCGGGCCGCCCTTTTTTATTGCCACAAACCGGGTATCATTGCCCTCCTAACTTTTGACAGACAGCAGACTGGGAATGCTATGACCGAGCTGAAAAACGACCGTTTCCTGCGTGCGCTGATGCGTCAGCCCGTTGATCGCACACCGGTATGGATGATGCGTCAGGCAGGCCGATACCTGCCAGAATACCGCGCGACCCGGGCGAAAGCCGGCGATTTTCTCAGTCTGTGCAAGAACACACCATTGGCCTGTGAGGTGACGTTGCAGCCACTGGAGCGTTTCCCTCTGGACGCTGCCATCCTGTTTTCAGACATCCTTACTATTCCTGATGCACTGGGGCTGGGCCTGTACTTTGAAACCGGCGAGGGCCCGAAATTCCGCAACACTGTCCGCTCTGCTGCAGATGTAGCCGCGTTGCCCAAGATCAATGCGGAAGTAGACCTGGATTATGTGATGAATGCAGTGTCCACCATCCGTGGCGCGCTCAATGGCAGCGTTCCGCTGATCGGCTTCTCTGGCAGCCCCTGGACGCTTGCCACTTACATGATTGAAGGTGGCTCCTCCAAGGATTTCCGCGAGGCCAAGAAGCTGATGTACGGCCAGCCGGAGGTGATGCATCAGTTGCTGGATCACCTGGCGGACTCGGTGATTGATTATCTCAATGGCCAGATTCGCGCCGGTGCTCAGGCGGTCCAGATTTTTGATACTTGGGGCGGTGTGCTGAGCAGTTGGGCGTACCAGGAGTTTTCCCTGAATTACATGAAGAAAATCGTCGCCGGCCTGATTCGTGAAAATGACGGTCGCCGTGTGCCGGTGATCCTGTTCACCAAAAACGGCGGCCAATGGTTGGAGTCGATTGCGGAATCCGGTGCTGACGCGGTCGGTCTGGACTGGACCACGGATATTGGCAGCGCCCGTGCTCGCATTGGCGATCAGGTTGCCCTGCAGGGCAATATGGATCCGGCCATGCTGTACGCGCCGCCCGAGCGTATTCGCCAGGAAGTAGCGGATATCCTGTCCCGCTACGGCACCGGCCCCGGCCACATCTTCAACCTCGGGCATGGCATCACCCCGGACGTTGACCCGGAGCATGCCGGGGCGTTTATCCGTGCGGTGACTGAGCTGAGTCCGGAGTATCACCTGCAAGACTGATGGTTGGGAGTGGCGGGCGGTTGTTGGGGCTTTCCAAAACACGCCCGTAAATACGTCCATGTAGGGCTCGGTCGCGCCATCCTTGGCGCTCCACGGTTTTGGAACGGCCCGGCAACCACCCTTTTTCGCACATTCGCGTTAACGCTCCGAAGATCTTCGTTGTTTAGTAATAGCGCTAGATAGAACCTCCTGTGCGGTCTATAGTCATATCAAACATGACCGCTCAACAGGAGGCACCCGTTGGCCGCAAAAGCTCCCGAAAAACGCCGTTTCCACAGAATCTCCTTCGATGCCGAATGCGAGCTGCATTGGCAGGATGAAGTGTGGGTCAGTGAAGTGCTGGATATTTCACTGAAGGGTGTACTGGTAAAACGGCCAGAGGGGTGGAATGTGCCGCTGAAACAGCCCTGTGAAGTAATAATCCATCTTGACGATCATGAGACTGGAATCGTGATGGCAGTGGAGTTACGGCATATTGAGAAAGAGCGGCTGGGGTTCAAGTGCCAGTACATTGATCTTGAGAGCGCTACCCATTTAAAACGACTGGTAGAGTTGAATCTTGGCGATCAGGCGTTGCTGGAGAGAGAGTTTGCGCATTTGATTGATTAATTCCGGAGAAAACTGCCAGGTTTGCAGGCGGGATTGGAAGGGCCTTTCCAAAAATGTGCGGAGCCATGGATGGCGGAGCCCAAGCGCACATGGATGTGCTAGAAGCGTTTTTTGGAAAGGCCCTTCCAATCCCGCCAAGCACCAAACAAGCAGACTACGAACTGAGCCTCAAAGCTCCTCCAAAGCCGAGAGTGCATCGCTGAGTTTGGTAACGGGAATCACCTTCATCCCCTCAATAGCCTTACGAGGCGCATTGGACTTGGGCACCAAAGCGCGGGTAAACCCATGCTTGGCAGCCTCGTAAATGCGTTCCTGACCACTGGGCACCGGCCGAATCTCGCCGGAAAGGCCGACCTCGCCGAAAATCACCAGATCCTGGGGCAGGGCACGGTCGCGGAAAGACGACACAATCGCCGCCAGTAACGCCAGATCCGCACTGGTCTCGTTGACCTTCACGCCGCCCACCACATTCACAAACACATCCTGATCCGATACATGCATACCACCATGGCGATGCAGCACCGCTAACAGCATCGCCAGCCGGTTCTGATCAAGCCCCACGGCAACGCGTCTCGGGTATCCCCCCTGAGCCACATCCACCAGCGCCTGAATCTCCACCAGCATAGGACGAGTGCCTTCCCAAACCACCATCACTACGCTACCGGGAGCCGCTTCCTCGCCGCGGTTCAGGAAGATTGCACTGGGATTCTTCACCTCCTTCAGGCCCTGTTCCAGCATCGCAAACACGCCCAGTTCGTTAACCGCGCCAAAGCGGTTCTTAATACCTCGTAGCGTGCGATAGCGACTGTCGCTGGAACCTTCCAGCAGGATGGAGCAATCGATCATATGCTCCAGCACCTTCGGCCCCGCAAGGCTGCCGTCTTTGGTAACGTGGCCTACCAGAAACAGAATGGTGCCAGTCTGCTTGGCAAAACGGGTCAGATAGGCTGCACTTTCGCGGACCTGGGAAACACTGCCCGGCGCGGATTCCGACTCGGCGACATGCATCACCTGGATACTGTCCACCACCAGGATGCGGGGTTTTTCCGCCTCTGCAACCTGCATGACCCGTTCAACGCTCGTTTCCGAGAGCATCTTCAGGTCTTTGGTGGGCAGCCCCAGGCGCTTGGCGCGCATGGCGACCTGCTGCAGCGATTCCTCGCCAGTGACGTACAGGGCCGGAACGCTCGACGCCAGGTGGCAGACCGCCTGAAGCAACAGCGTGCTCTTGCCGGCGCCAGGATGGCCGCCCATCAGGATGGCGGAACCCTCCACCAAGCCTCCTCCGAGCACGCGATCGAACTCCTGCATGCCGGAGCTGATGCGGGGCTGCTCTGCAAGACTGACGTCGTCCAGGCTTTTCACTTCCGACAGACTGCCTGCGAAGCCCTCGAAGCGGCTCCCGCGGGCACCTCTGGCGTTACCCCCACTGATCCCGCGAACTTCGCTGATCGTGTTCCAGGCCTGGCAGGCGGTGCATTGTCCCTGCCACTTGGAATAGTCTGCACCGCACTCGGTGCAGACGTAGGCGGTTTTCGCTTTTGCCATCAGGCCAGCTTCTTGTACTTCATGCGCTGGGGCACCATGGCGGAATCCCCTTTGCGCTTCTTATGATCTTCATCGTAATCACTGAAGTTGCCCTCGAAATAGACCACCTCGCCATCGTCCTCAAACGCCAGAATATGAGTGGCCACACGGTCGAGGAACCAGCGGTCGTGCGAGATCACCAAAGCGGAGCCGGGGAAGTTGAGCAGGGCTTCTTCCAGGGCGCGCAAAGTTTCAACGTCCAGATCGTTGGTGGGTTCGTCCAGCAGCAAGACGTTGCCGCCTTCCTTCAGCAATTTCGCCAGGTGCAGTCGGTTGCGCTCACCGCCGGACAGATCGGCGACCCGTTTCTGCTGATCCGAACCCTTGAAGTTGAAGCGGCCCACGTAGGCCCGTGACGGCGTCTCGTAATTACCGATCTTGATGATGTCGTTGCCGTCACTGAGCTCTTCCCAGACAGTATTGTCCCCGTTCAGATCCCGCATCTGGTCCACATAGGCCAGCTTGACGGTTTCACCCACGGTGATGGTGCCGGAGTTCGGTTTGTCGTAGTCGCCAATCATCCGGAACAGCGTGGACTTGCCTGCACCGTTGCCGCCGATGATGCCGACAATCGCACCCGGGGGAACGCTTAGCGACACGTCTTCGTAAAGCAGACGGTCATCGAAGGACTTGCTGATACCATCAATCTCAATCACCTTGTCGCCCAGGCGAGGGCCAGGTGGAATATACAGCTCATTGGTCTCGTTGCGCTTCTGGAATTCCTGGGAACTCATTTCCTCAAAGCGGGCCAGGCGGGCCTTGCTCTTGGACTGGCGGCCCTTGGCGTTACTACGTACCCACTCCAGCTCGTGTTTGATGGTCTTCTGGCGCGACGCTTCCTGTTTGGCTTCAACTTCCAGGCGTTTTTCCTTGTTCTCCAGCCACTGACTGTAGTTGCCCTCAAACGGAATGCCCTGACCACGATCCAGCTCCAGTATCCAGCCGGCGACGTTGTCGAGGAAGTAGCGGTCGTGGGTGATGGCGACCACGGTGCCGGTATAGTCGTGAAGGAAGCGTTCGAGCCAGGCAACGGATTCCGCGTCCAGATGGTTGGTGGGCTCGTCCAGCAACAGCATGTCGGGGCTGGACAGCAACAGGCGGCACAGTGCCACGCGGCGACGCTCACCGCCGGAGAGATTCTTAACCATGGCGTCCCAGGCCGGCAGACGAAGGGCATCAGCCGCCACTTCCATCTTGCGCTCAATATCGTGGCCGTCAGACGCCTGTATGAAGGCTTCCAGCTCGCCCTGTTTCTTGGCGAGGGCGTCAAAGTCGGCATCCGGCTCGGCATAGGCGGCATAGACCTGGTCCAGCTCCGCCAGCGCGTCATGGACGCCCGAGACCGCCTCATCGACGATTTCCTTGACGGTCTTGGCGTCGTCCAGCTCCGGCTCCTGAGGCAGGTAGCCGACGTTGATACCGGGCTGGGGGCGGGCCTCGCCAATGTAATCCTGATCGATACCGGCCATAATACGTAGCAACGTAGACTTACCGGCACCGTTCAAACCCAGTACGCCGATCTTGGCGCCCGGGAAGAAGCTCAGGGAGATGTCCTTGAGAATTTCGCGCTTGGGCGGAACCACTTTACCCACGCGGTTCATGGTATATACGTACTGGGCCATGTTGTCAGAATCCTTCTTGCGAAGTGTGTTTCGGAACTACCGAAGGTGTCGGGCTAAGGCCATCGGGTAGGGCGATCCGGGATCGTCAAAATCAGGGATGATTTTGTCGAGCGTACAGGGACGTATTTACAGCGTATCCCGGATCGCCCTGCCCGACGGCCGAAACTCCACCAGCCGGTAGCCGCAACCGATGAATATTGACCGAGTAAGGTATCGAAACCAACCGGGGATAGCAATTGAGCAAAAAGCGCAGGTGGCGGCGTGTCGGTATCTGCGGACGGCATAAAGGGTGATTTTTTACCCATTTGTAAGATAGAATAGCGGCCCATTTTTCGGGCAGCTAAGCACATAGGGGCAGCGCATCCATGTTTAATCGTGATATGAAAATCGCCGGCTTTGACGACGAGCTCTGGAACGCCATGCAGGCGGAAGAGAAACGCCAGGAGGCTCATATCGAGCTGATCGCGTCTGAGAACTATACCAGCCCCAGGGTGATGGAAGCCCAGGGTAGCGCGCTGACCAATAAGTACGCGGAAGGCTACCCCGGCAAGCGTTATTACGGCGGCTGTGAGTTTGTCGACATCGCCGAGGACCTGGCCATCAGCCGCGCCAAAGAATTGTTCGGCGCTGCCTACGCCAACGTGCAGCCGCATTCCGGCTCCCAGGCAAACTCCGCTGTGTTCATGGCACTGCTCAAGCCGGGCGAGACGGTTCTTGGCATGAGTCTGGCTCATGGCGGTCACTTGACCCACGGTGCCAGCGTCAACTTCTCCGGCAAGATTTACAATGCCGTCCAGTATGGCCTGAACCCGGACACGGGCCTGATCGATTACGATGAAGTGGAAAGCCTTGCCGTAGAGCACAAACCCAAGATGATCATCGCCGGTTTCTCTGCCTACTCCCAGGAGCTGGACTTCGCCCGTTTCCGTGAGATTGCGGATAAAGTCGGTGCCTACCTCTTCGTCGATATGGCCCACGTGGCAGGTTTGGTGGCAGCTGGCGTATACCCGGATCCGGTACCTCATGCACACGTGGTTGCAACGACTACCCACAAGACGTTGCGTGGCCCCCGTGGCGGCCTGATTCTGGCCTGCGATGACGCCGATCTGCAGAAAAAACTGAATTCTGCCGTATTCCCCGGAGGTCAGGGCGGCCCCTTGATGCATGTTATTGCTGCCAAGGCGGTTTGCTTCAAGGAAGCCATGAGCGACGAGTTCAAGGTGTATCAGAAACAGGTGATCAGGAATGCCAAGGCCATGGCCGAGGTGTTTGTGTCGCGTGGGTTTGATGTGATTTCCGGTGGTACAGAGAATCACCTGTTCCTGGTCAGCCTGATCAAACAGGACATCACCGGTAAGGACGCAGACGCAGCCCTGGGCCGAGCGCACATCACCGTGAATAAAAACGCAGTACCTAACGACCCGCGTTCGCCGTTCGTAACATCCGGACTGCGGATCGGTACGCCTGCGGTCACCACACGCGGTTTCGGAGAATCCGAGTGTCGCGATCTTGCTGGCTGGATGTGCGATATCCTGGATAACCTGGAAGATGAATCCGTCAATGACCGGGTTCGTGAGCAGGTAGAAGGCCTGTGTTCGCGGTTCCCGGTTTACGCCGGCTAAATAGCCTGATTGCGCCCTCGGGCAGGCCTTGTTGCCCGGCCCGATGGTTTGCAGGAGTTCCTGAGTATGCATTGTCCTTTCTGTGGTGAAGCGGATACCAAGGTAATCGACTCCCGGCTTGTGGCCGAGGGTGATCAGGTTCGTCGCCGCAGGGAGTGTCTATCCTGCCGTGAGCGTTTTACAACGTTCGAGTCGGCTGAGCTTGTGATGCCTCGGGTGGTCAAGCAGGACGGCACCCGTCAGCCTTTCGATGAGGAAAAACTCCGGGCCGGCCTGATGAAAGCCCTGGAGAAACGTCCGGTGAGCATCGAAGAAATTGAGGCGGCGCTGAATCGCATCCGATTCCGGTTACGGGCTACCGGCGAGCGGGAAGTCAAGTCCATGCAACTCGGTGAAGAAGTGATGACCGAATTGCGTCAGTTGGACAAAGTGGCCTATGTGCGATTCGCGTCGGTGTATCGCAGCTTTCAGGACGTCAACGAGTTTAAGGAAGAGATCGAGCGCCTTTCAGCGACTTCGGGCGAAGACCCGGTGGATGTGGCCAAGGCCCTGGCGGATAACCATTCTTCCGAAGGACAGGCATGATCGACGCTCAGGACACGGCGTTTATGGCTCGGGCGGTTCAGCTTGCCTGGCGTGGTCGTTATTCGACGCATCCCAACCCGCGGGTGGGTTGCGTCATCGCCCGAGGCAGCAAGGTTCTGGGCGAAGGCTGGCATGAGCGAGCAGGCGAGGCCCATGCAGAAACGCGCGCACTCAGCCAGGCTGGGCCTGATGCCCGTGGCGCAACGGCCTATGTCACGCTGGAACCCTGCAGTCATTTTGGCCGTACTCCGCCTTGTGCCAAAGCCCTGATAGAAGCGGGCATCGCCCACGTGTTTGCGGCGACCAAGGACCCCAACCCCTCGGTATCCGGTCGCGGCCTGGATATGCTCCGAGAGGCGGGCATTCGTGTAACGGAAGGCCTGCTGGCGGAAGAGGCCGTGCGATTGAATCCCGGCTTCATGAAGCGAATGAACGTCGGCAGACCCTATGTCCGGCTTAAAATGGCTGCGAGCCTTGACGGCAGGACGGCCATGGCCTCTGGTGAAAGTCAGTGGATTACCGGCTCGGAGTCCCGCCGCGATGTCCAGCGGCTCAGGGCCATCAGCGATGCCGTCCTGACAGGGGTGGGCACGGTGCTGGCTGACAACCCTTCACTGACAGTTCGTCGAACTGAGTTGGGTGACATTGGCGATGCTACGGAACCGTCCCGCCAACCCCTGCGCGTGATCGCGGACCGGGACGCGCGCACACCTCCTGGCGCTACGATCCTTCAGGGTGGCAATGTCCAGGTGTATTGTGCCTCCCCAGCACTGGCAACGGCGCCGGCACAGGACCTTGCCGCGTTGGGCGTGGGCCTGACGGGTGTGGCCTGGAAGGACAATGGAATTGATGTGCGCGAGTTGCTCGACTCACTGGGGGAGTTAGGCATCAACGAATTGTTGGTGGAAGCTGGTCCAACGCTGGCCGGCACCTTTATAAGTGAGCGCCTGGTCGACGAGTTGTGGCTCTACCAGGCGCCGGTGTTCCTGGGCAGTACCGGCCGCCCCACGGCCAATCTGCCGCTGGAATCCATGGCGGACAAGGTGCAATGGAAAGTGCTGGATCGCCGTCAACTGGGCGAGGACCAACGATTGATCCTCGCGCCGGGGTAACGGTTACTAAATTCATGGCTGCCGGCACCGATACTCGGGCGGACAGACCAACAGGATGCAAATACGGTATGGCACTGAACAGCATTAAAGACATTATCGACGATATCCGTCAGGGCAAGATGGTTATCCTGATGGATGATGAGGACCGGGAAAACGAAGGTGACCTGGTGATGGCCGCAGAGCATTGTACGCCAGAGGCCATCAACTTCATGGCCCGTTTCGGTCGTGGACTGATTTGTATGCCGATGACGCGCCATCGTTGCGAACAGCTTGGGCTACCGTTGATGGTGCAGCAGAATGCATCGGGTTTTGGCACCAAGTTCACTCTGTCCATTGAAGCGACGGAAGGTGTAACGACGGGTATCTCTGCCGCCGACCGTGCGCGAACGGTCCAGGCCGCGGTTGCCCGCGATGCAAAAGCGTCTGACCTGGTTCAGCCGGGACACATTTTTCCACTGATGTCAGACCCCGGCGGGGTGCTCAGCCGAGCCGGCCATACCGAGGCATCCTGTGATCTTGCAGCCCTCGCTGGTTGTGAGCCTGCCGGCGTGATCTGTGAAATCATGAACGACGATGGGTCCATGGCCCGCCGTGAAGATCTGGAAAAATTTGCCGAAACTCACGACCTCAAGATTGGCACGATCGCGGATCTGATTCACTACCGGACATTGAACGAGCGCACCATCGAGTGCGTTGAGCAGTATGACCTGGACACCGAGTACGGTGTATTCAACTTGCGAACCTATCGCGACAAAATCCAGGGTTCCACCCATCTGGCCATGGTGATGGGCGATATTGCGGCCGAGGATCCGGTATTGGTGCGTGTGCACATCACGGATACTCTGCGTGACCTGCTCGGCGCCCGCCGCGCCGATTCCCGTAGCTGGCCATTGCATCATGCTCTGGAAAAGGTGGCGAGTGAGGGTCGTGGCGTCGTTGTCCTGCTCAACAGCGCCGAAGACAGCTACAATCTTGAAGATCGTATCCACGAATTTTTCGAACAGGATAAGAAGTCCGCGGGTAAGGGCAGCTCCGGTGTTTATTTTACCGTTGGTACCGGCTCACAGATTCTGAGGGATCTCGGTGTTGGCAAAATGCGCCTGCTGAGCCCGCCCATCAAGTTTTCTGCCATTTCCGGATTCGAGCTGGAAGTTGTGGAATACGTGCCCTACACACCCGAATAATGAACCCCGGCAGCCTCGCATCGTAACGGCGGGGCTGCCAATGAAGGAGCCATGCATGGCAGATATTAAAGTAATAGAAGGCGATTTCACTCACTGCAGCGGTAAATATGCATTGGTTGTCGGTCGTTTCAACGGTTTTGTGGTTGAGAGCCTGGTGGAAGGTGCGGTTGATACCCTGCGTCGTCACGGTATCGCCGATTCCGATATCACGATTGTGCGGGTTCCCGGTGCCTATGAGATGCCGCTGGCGGTTAAACGTGTGGCGGAAACTGGCAACCACGATGCGATTATTGCACTGGGTGCGGTTATTCGTGGTGGTACACCACATTTCGACTATGTGGCAGGCGAAGCCTCCAGTGGTTTGGGCGCGGTTAGCCTCGAAACCGACGTGCCGGTGACGTTCGGCGTGCTGACGGTCGATTCCATCGAGCAGGCAATAGAGCGGGCCGGTACCAAGGCCGGTAACAAAGGCGCCGAAGCGGCGATCACGGCCCTGGAAATGGTCAGCCTCTTCAAAAAGCTGGGTGAATAATGAGCGCATCGGAAGACAGTGCCGCGCAACCGGCCCCGGCGGGCCAACCTAAGGCGGGCGACAGACGCAGAGCCCGGGCTCTGGCGATGCAAGGCCTTTACCAGCGCCACTTCAGCAAAAGCTCGATCACCGATATCGAATCCGAATTCATCGTCGACAACGACATGTCGAAAGTGGATGCGGCCTATTTTCGCGATCTCCTCCGGGGCGTCCACCGGGAGCAGGCTGAGTTAGACCGCCTGCTGGAGCCATTCCTTGATCGCCCGATCCAAGAGGTGGATGCCATTGAATTGGCGATCGTGCGCCTGGGCGCGTACGAGCTCAAGCATCGACTGGATGTTCCTTACAAAGTGGTGATCAACGAAGGCATCGAGATGGCCAAGAGGTTTGGTGGCACCGAAGGTCATAAGTTCGTCAACAGCCTTCTGGACAAGCTCAGTCATCGACTGCGACTGGCCGAGACCCGTCCCCGCTGAGTGATGGGTGAATTCGAGCTGATCCGCCGCTATTTCTTTCCCATCGCCGAGGTTGGAAACGCATCCGCGGTTATGCTGGGGCCCGGTGATGACTGCGCCATTCAGCGTGTTGGGTCAGGCCTGGACCTGGTTTTTTCCGTGGACGCCCTGGTTGAGGGCGTGCATTTCCCCTATCACTATGACCCCGAAAAGCTGGGTTGGCGAAGCCTTGCTGTGGCCGCGAGTGATCTTGCTGCCATGGGGGCCGATCCTGTTTGTTTTACCCTCGCGTTAACGCTTCCCGATGCCGACCCGGACTGGCTGAGCGCCTATGCGTGCGGACTGGCAAACGCTGCCAGACATTTTGGCCTGTCGCTCGCTGGAGGCGACACCACGAGAGGCCCACTGACCCTGAGCATGCAGGTTCATGGTACGGTACCGAAAGGTGAGGCCATCCTGAGGTCTGGAGCCCAGGTGGGGGACTACATCTGTGTTTCCGGAATGCTGGGAGAGGC
Organism: Marinobacter sp. B-12; assembly: GCF_056857915.1. Classification (NCBI taxonomy): domain Bacteria; kingdom Pseudomonadati; phylum Pseudomonadota; class Gammaproteobacteria; order Pseudomonadales; family Marinobacteraceae; genus Marinobacter; species Marinobacter sp. B-12. The sequence goes on from NZ_JBSXOB010000043.1 coordinate 52,936, forward strand.
CGGAGCGGCATTGGACCACCTTGAAAATGATAGCCCCGGGCCGGAAGTGCAGGCAGTCCTGCGAAGGTATCATTTTCCGGAGCCCAGGCTTGCGCTTGGCACGGCTCTGCGCGGATTCGCAACAGCAGCGGTGGATGTATCTGACGGCCTGGTGGCAGACCTGGGGCATATTCTTGAGGCCTCTGAGGTTGCGGCCAGTATCGATGCGAGCCGTGTGCCGGTGTCGCAACATCTGAAACGCCTTGTGGGCCAGTCTGCTGCCGGCCTGGCATTGAACGCCGGGGACGATTATGAGTTATGCGTTACAGTGCCTCCACGGGTTTGGGCTAATCTCCCCGAAGATATCCGGCGTGAGTTGACCGTTATTGGCGAGGTCGTTGCCGGGAAGGGTGTAACCATTGACTGGGGAGACCATACTGAGAACCTGTCAGCGGGAGGATACGACCATTTCAGGAACTGATTCATGAGCAGCGACAATAACCTCCAGGAACCGGAGTTCACTGAAGCACTGCTGCCGCCAGGGTTTCTTCGTAATCCCGTCCATCTGTTGGCGTTTGGGTTTGGTAGTGGTACTGCTGCCAGGGCGCCTGGCACCTGGGGCAGTCTTGCGGCGATTCCCGTCTGGTTCTGCTTTGCCTGGTTGCCGCCCGTCGCTTACTGGGTGATTGTCTTGCTGGCCTTCGTGGTTGGGATCTGGTTGTGTGGCAAGACAGCCGCAGATCTAAAGGTCCACGATCATGGGGGTATCGTCTGGGACGAGTTTGTGGGCATGTGGATCGCGCTGGGACTTTTTCCGGACAACGTTTACGGCATTCTGATGGCCTTCACGTTGTTTCGGCTTTTCGATGTGCTCAAGCCCTGGCCTATTAGTTGGTTGGATGAGTATTTGCCGGGCGGGCTGGGCATTATGGTGGATGATGTCGTGGCGGGTTTCATGGCGTTACTGTGCCTGCTCGCCATCGACCGGTGGTTGATGGCGGTCATTGTCTGAACATCGTTCTGAGACTGGAGGGCAGTCCAGATCAGTGGACTTGTTGCTCTTCCGGAAGAAGTCGCACAACATGCAGGAAGCGCCTGAGGCCGGTTTCTGCGCGTTGCCGGGAGGCAAAGGGACCGCTGTCGAAGCCCTCCCGCGTGGTGAAATACCACTTGCTCCCGACGCAGAAGAACCGACTGCTTCGGAACGGTGCGGGACCGTTTTCTCCGGACCGACGTTGGGTATCCATGTTGTCTCCTGAGCCCTTCGGTGCACTTTTACACCGGGTGGGCGCTATTTCGATTTCCTGACTGTTTAAAATTAAATCAATTCCCGCCGAATTCAACATTTTTTTACAATTTTTGGGTAGACTTGATGCCTTCCCCGTAACCGGAGTGTCATCGGGTTACTGTAAACAGGCTGCATGTCTTGCCCTTGGCTCGGCCACTCTTCAAAATGCCTTTCAACCACAAGTGATTATCCGCCGGTAGAAACTGGCGACCAGCACAAGGATATAGCATAAGTATCTATCACGTTTTAGTCTTTTTCAAAAAAGTACGATTCAGTGCAGTGGCCCTTGTTGCCATGGTTTTGCTCGCGGGCTGTAGCTCTACCATGAGCAACGTCCAAACCTGGGAGGGTGACGCCGTGGACTCCTCACAGGCCGCCGTCCTTGAATCCCCGGGCGAAATTCGGGTGCAGCAGGTGAATGGTCGCAATCTCGGTAACTTTCTAATGGATGACCTGGCCCTGAATTACGAGCTCTTACCGGGCGAAAATCAGGTTGTGTTTACCTATAAGACGATCTGGGCCAAGAGTGGCGTGGTCCGTAATGGCGAATCCAAAGTGCACGTCGTTGAAACAGCGCCCCAGGCAGTGATGATCAATGTGCAACCGGGTGATACCTACCGTTTCAGTTTTGAGCCTCCCGCCAACAAGAGCGATGCGGAGGCTTTCGCTAACAATTTCACGGCGGATGTCGTTGATGAGTCCGGTAACGTTGTAGCCACCGCCAGCGCCTGGAATGGTCAGCCCGCCGGCACCCGAACTGCTGCAAGGGCACCGGTCGGCTCTGGTGGCGAAGGAGAAAGTGTTGGAGGCGCGAGCACCGACTCCATGAGTACTCTGGGTGAGCTCAAGTCACTTTGGGGGCAGGCAAATGAGGAAGAGAGGCGGGCGTTCCTGCGCTGGGCCTTCGAGTAATGCGCAATCCGGACGGGCGGCGTTTCTGCCGCTCGCCACTGTCGTTCAGTTGCGAAATCGCCTGAACGTTCTCCGTAGAGCACCTTCCATGAGGTTCAGTGCCTCGTCGGTCAGAGTAGGGTGGCTGTCGGGGTGCTCGCACGTGTCTTCTTCATGCGGTGGCAGAGTCTCGGCCGCCGATTCGATCGATTTCAGGCTGTTTTCGAGCAGTTCCGGCAGTGAGTCGCCGTCAGCCACTACGTCGGGGCACAAGGTGAAATTGATCGTCAGATTGCCCTGATAGCTCACCGCGACAATCACCAATCCCATGCTGTCGAACAGGGGGGCGGAGTTAAATTGCCTCACCAGACGTGAGCCTTGTAAGTACAGCGGCACTTGCGGCCCGGGTACGTTGGTGATCGGAAGGTTGAATACCGGCTGGTACCGTTGCGCAATCTGCAGTTCAGAATACAGTCTTGCAGAGAGTGCCAGCATGGTGGAGGGCAGGAGTTCTGTCAGCCTGTCTGCTGCAATGGCTTCACGGTAGGGCTCGGATTCCACCGCATTCCAGTGTATGCGACGAATTCGTTCGGCGGGATTGGGCTCAGTGGTGGCCAGGTCCAGTAACATGGCGGACATCTGGTTGCCGGTGGCCTTGCGAAGGCTGCTTGAGCGCACGGAAATCGGTGTCATCGCTACCAGCGATCGTTCCGTTGTGGCGTCACTCATGGCCAGGTAGCGGCTTAATGTTTCAGCGCACAGACCGAGGACGACGTCGTTCAGGGTTACATCACCGAGTGCTGCTTTGATGGCCTTTAGCCGGGATAGATCCAGGCTGGCCGAAACGATCTTGCGGTTGGCGGTAATCTGGCGGTTAAACGGACTGTGAGGCGCGGAAAACAGGGGGAACGGCAACGGCAGCTTTCGCATCTGCTTTTGTATGAGCTCACGAGCAGTGGCTTCGGCGGCACTTATGGCGAGGGACGTCATTTGCAAGGGTTTGCGCAGCAGGTTTGCACCGGCCTGGAGAATAACCCTTTCTTCCGACGGTTCCGGCTGCGGGTACCAGGGGCGCGGTGTTTCTATCGTTCTCGCTTTTGGTGAGTATTCCAGAAGTTTGCCAATGATTTCCTCGCCACTGAACGCATCAATGGCGGCATGATGCAGTTTCACGATGAGGGCGAAACTTTTGCTGTCCGCATCGTCGTCGAGTTGGAACCCGTCCACAAAAGTGATATGCCACAGTGGGCGATCCCGTTTGAGTGGTTCTTCCAGAATTCGCGAGGCCAGTCCCATCAGGCTATCGACTTTTCCGTGGTTGCCGAGGTTCACATAAGCCAGGTGCCTCTCGATACTGAAATCTGGATCGTCAATCCAGTAGGGACGTCCTAGCCGCAGGGGTATTTCTTTCAGGCGCTGGCGAAAGAGAGGGACCACATGGAGCCGGCTTCGCAGATAGGCGACAAAGGTGCTGAAGGCCAGCGGTTTGTCGCGCTCCCGGGCATCAAAAAGATAGATGCCGCCAATGTGCATGGGGGCGGTTTCGGACTCCAGGTACAGGAATGAGGCGTCCAGCTCCGACAGCTGCCGCATGGTTTGAGCTCCGTTCACAGGTTCTTGTGTGGGGGCAGTATAAACGACTGTGCCGCTATTCTGTTGGCTGTTTTGCCCGGGAGACTTATGTGGTGGAGTCAGACCTGTTTTGACGGCTATTCAGGGGGCCAGCCAGTCAGCAATATCGGGTGAATCTCCCAGCTTATCCCAGAACCACATCAACGCTTTTCCCTGATCTTCGGCGTGGCGGGCCAGGTGAAGCTGGATGGCCTGTCTGGGCTCATGGACCCTGAGCGCTTTCAGGCTGCCATCCGCTAGCTGGTCGCGTACGCGTGCTTCTGGAAGCCATCCGACCGCAAGGCCGGCTGTTTGCACGGCGATCTTCTGGTCGATATTGGCGACGGTCACAGTTCGCTGACGGCGGAATATGCCGGCGTGGCCGGGGGGCAAGGAGCGGGAAGTGTCTGCGGCTACTGCCGCGGGGAAGCGAACAATATCCTCCTCCCTCAGAGGCTGAGAGGCCTTTGTCAGAGGGTGGTCCGGTGCTACTGCGTAGACGAACGTCATGTTTCCCAGCGGTTTTGTGGTGAAAGAGCCTGCAGGTTTGCTCACCTGATCGGCGCCAACAACCAGATCAATTCGTCGGCTTTGCAGCGCATCCCAGGAGCCCGCGAAAACTTCTTCCACCAGCTGTACCTCCACCGGTACGCCGAGTTCGTAAAACTCTTTTACAGCGGGAAACAGGCACTCAGCCGGTAACAGGGAGTTGAATCCGATCCGCAGTCGGGTTTCCCAGCCTTGTGCTACCTGGCGGGTGGTGTGGGCCAGGTTTTCAGCAGCTTCCAGCAGGGTGCGGCCCTCTTCCAACAGATAGCGACCGGCTGGGGTGAGGGCCGCTCGGTGGCCGGTGCGGTCGAAGATGGCGACGTTGAGGTCTTCTTCGAGTTTCTGGACGGTGTAGCTGATCGCGGAGGGAACGCGGAAGAGTTCGTTGGCGGCGCCGGCGAAGCTGCCTTTGCGGTCGATGGCATCGAGAACTTTGAGGGCATCTATGGTGATGGCTGTGTGCATGTTCGAATTATCTGATGGTGTTGGCCAGAATTGATTGTTTGAGAGCGTAGCAGGGTGGCCGGTATTCTTCCCGTTAAAGATTTAAGGCTTATTCAGATATTTGAAGGCTCGGAGTTGGATCGCGCCAGGGATGGGTCGTAAAAACACGCCGTAAACCCATCCCTGGGGGCTCGGCATTGCCATCCATGGCAATGCACGGTTTTTACGACCCATCCCTGCCGCAATCACCAGATATCGCAGTCGCCTTCTCAAAACATCAGGTTCAGGAGTAAAGGGTTATGGGACTTCTCGTCGACGGAAAATGGCAAGATCAGTGGTACGACACCTCGAAAACCGGCGGCAAGTTCGAGCGTGAGGCCGCCCGGTTCCGCAACTGGGTTACGGCGGATGGCTCGCCGGGGCCCGCCGGAGAAGGGGGCTTTCCAGCGGAATCGGGCCGGTATCACCTGTACGTGTCCATGGCGTGTCCCTGGGCCCATCGGACGTTGATTTTTCGGGCGCTCAAGGGGCTGGGGAAACATATCTCGGTGTCGGTTGTGCATCCGGATATGCTTGAGAATGGCTGGGAGTTCCGGCCGAATGACGAGTCGCATCAGGACACGGCCAATGGAAAGCGCTTCATGTACGAAGTTTATCTGAAGGCGGCGCCCGACTATTCCGGGCGGGTGACGGTACCGACGCTGTGGGACAAGCAAAGGCAAACGATTGTCAGTAATGAATCGGCGGATATTATTCGCATGTTTAACTCGGCATTCGATGGGCTGGATGGCGTTCGAAGTGATCTGGATTTTCACCCTGAAGAACTTCACGGTGAGATCGATGAGGTGAACGAGCGGGTTTATCACACCGTGAACAACGGCGTTTATAAGGCCGGATTTGCGACTGCCCAGGATAAATACGAAGAGGCGTATGGGGCGTTGTTTGAGTCTCTTGATTGGTTGGAGGATCGCCTTTCAGGGCAGCGTTATCTGGCTGGCAATCGGTTGACTGAGGCGGATTGGCGATTGTTTACCACGTTGATTCGATTCGATGCTGTGTACTTCAGTCACTTCAAGTGCAATCGCCAGAGAATTGCGGACTTTCCGGCGCTCTCCAGGTACCTGCGGGATCTGTATCAAGTGCCCGGCGTGGCGGATACAGTGGATATTCGGCAGATCAAGCGGCATTACTACGTCAGTCAGCGCACGGTCAATCCGACGCAGATTGTGCCGGTGGGGCCAAGGCTGGATTTCACATCGGCCCACAACCGCGAAGCGTTGGGGCCTGATTTCGAAGGCTAAGGTTGTTCCGGGGTGACTAGCTGACCCGAGCGACCGCAACTTCGGTCAGCAGCGTAAGCGCATTCCGGTGGTCAGATTCCGGAATGTCTTTCAGGCAGTCCTGGGCTGCCTGGGCTTCTGCTTTAGCGCGTTCCATGGTGTATTCCAGCGCGCCCGAGCGGTTCACGATGTCGAGGATCCTGGGTAGGTCATCCAGTCCACCCTTGCGGACGGCCTGACGTATCAGGTGTTTTTCCTCATCGCTGCCGTTAGCCATGGCGTAGATCAGCGGCAGAGTGGGTTTGCCTTCGGCCAGATCGTCGCCCACATTCTTGCCCATGGCTTCTGCCTCGCCTCGATAGTCCAGCACGTCATCCACCAATTGGAAAGCCAGGCCCAGGTGCTTGCCGTAAGCGCTCAGCGCCCGCTCCTGGTCGTCACTCGCACCAGCGAGCAGCGCGCCGGTGTGGGAGGCTGCTTCGAACAGCATGGCGGTTTTGTTGTGAATAACCTCCATGTACTTGTCTTCGCTGACGTCCGGATTTTTTACATTCATCAGCTGAAGGACTTCCCCTTCGGCAATCACGGCTGTGGCATGGGACAGCACATCCATGATTTTCAGATTCTGGAGTTCCACCATCATCTCGAAGGCTCGGGCGTAGAGGAAATCACCTACCAGCACGCTGGGTGCGTTGCCCCAGCGTGCATTGGCGGTACTGCGGCCGCGGCGCATGTTTGAGGTGTCCACCACATCATCGTGCAGGAGCGTCGCCGTGTGCAGGAATTCGATGACCGCAGCGAGCTTCAGGTGATCGTCCCGTTCATAGGCCAGGGCTCGGCTTGAGAGTAAAACCAGTAGTGGCCTCAGGCGCTTACCACCACTTTCAATTATGTATTGGGCGATTTTCTCGACCAGGGGAACGTCGGATGACAGCCGCTTGATGATCAGGTCGTTGACGCGGCTGAAGTCGTCCGCGACGGTGTCGTAAATACGCTGGGCTGTCATGCGGCTGGTCCGATCCCTTGTCTGGTGTTTTCGTTGGAAAAATAGGCGGGTGCCGCAATGCTAGGTATTGCGGTGATCGGTGTCAACTTGGCTTGTAAAGCGGCGGAGGTTTTCGTACAATCACGCGCCCAACTCATCCCAACCTGCGCTCCCTGCTATAGGGTTGCCGAAGCGCTTCCCTTAGAACCAGGTGGATAAGAGCAGGGATGGGTCAATCGCGGAGAACGTTAATGTACGCAGTTATTGTTAGCGGTGGTAAGCAGCACCGTGTAAAAGAAGGCGAAACTCTGAAGCTGGAAAAGCTGGAAGTGGAAACTGGCGGCAACGTCGAGTTTGACCGCGTTCTGCTGATCGCCGATGGTGACAAGGTTCAGGTAGGTGCGCCGGTTGTTGATGGTGCCAAAGTGACTGCGGAAGTGGTTAGCCACGGCCGTCACGACAAGATCCAGATCATCAAGTTCCGTCGTCGGAAGCATTCCATGAAGCGTCAGGGCCACCGTCAGTGGTTTACTGAAGTCAAGATCACGGGTATCAAGGGCTAAGACCCTCGAGTAACCCCTTAGATAAGGAGGCTTGTAATGGCTCATAAAAAGGCAGCAGGTAGTACCCGTAACGGTCGCGATTCCGAGTCGAAACGACTTGGTGTGAAGCGCTTCGGCGGCGAGACTGTATCTGCAGGTAGCATCATTGTTCGTCAGCGTGGCACTCGTTTCCACCCGGGTCACAACGTTGGCCTCGGCAAGGACCACACTCTGTTTGCAACCGCAAACGGACAGGTCGTGTTTGAGGTAAAGGGTCCGGAGAACCGCAAGTTCGTGAGTATCGTTCCGGCTGCGTAAGCAGCGGCGATCTCGGGTTCTGTCGAACCTTCGGTGGCCCTGATATGATTTGATATCAGAGCCACCTGGAGCCCCGCATAGCTTCCATGAGGCTGCGGGGCTTTTTAGTTTATGCGCAGGGCGCAAAGGGTTGATTGATGAAGTTCGTAGACGAAGCCACCATCATTGTAGAGGCGGGCAAGGGCGGTCACGGTTGCCTGAGTTTCCGTCGTGAAAAATATGTGCCCAAAGGCGGACCCGATGGTGGTGACGGTGGCGACGGTGGCTCTGTGTACCTGGAGGCCGACAGTGCGCTCAATACACTGATCGATTACCGGTTCCAGCGTAAGCACAAAGCCGAGAATGGTCAGCCAGGCTCAGGCCGCAACTGCACTGGCATCAAGGGCGACGACCTCATGTTGCTGGTGCCGGTAGGCACTACGGTTGTGGATATGGATACCCACGAAGTGTTGGGGGACCTGACCCGTGCCGGTGAGCGCCTGAAAGTGGCTCAGGCCGGTTTTCATGGGCTGGGTAATACCCGTTTCAAATCCTCGGTCAACCGCGCTCCGCGTCAGACCACAAAAGGCTCCGAGGGTGAACTTCGGAACCTGCGGCTGGAGCTGAAAGTGCTGGCGGATGTCGGCCTGCTGGGTATGCCCAATGCCGGCAAGTCCACCTTTATCCGTTCCGTGTCAGCTGCCCGCCCCAAGGTGGCGGACTATCCGTTCACCACCCTGGTGCCCAATCTCGGTGTGGTCAGCGTGCAGGCTCATCAGAGTTTCGTCATCGCAGACATTCCCGGGTTGATAGAGGGCGCGGCGGAAGGCGCAGGGCTGGGAATCCGTTTCCTCAAGCACCTGGTGCGCACACGCTTGCTGCTGCACCTCGTGGACGTGGCGCCTTACGACGGGTCTTCGCCAGTGGAAAGCGTACGTGCGATTGAGCACGAGCTGGAAAAGTTCAGCGAAACCCTTGCCAGCCGCGAGCGTTGGCTGGTACTGAACAAAGTAGATATGGTCTCTGAAGTAGACCGTGAGGCACACTGCCAGGCCATCATCGATGAACTTGACTGGAAAGGTCCTGTATTCAGCATCTCCGCACTCAGCGGCGAAGGTACCAAGCCGTTGACTCAGGCCGTAATGCGCTGGATAGAAGATCAGGCCCAGGAAGAAGCGGAGAACCCCGAGTTTGCCGAGCGCGAAGCCGCACGCCGCCGGAAAATGGACGAAGAGGCGCGAGCAAGAATCGAAGCCGAGCGGCAGATCCGTCGCGAAGCCCGTCAGGATGACGATGATGACGACGACTTCGATGACGATGATTACGATGTAGAAGTGGTCTACGCTCCTGAGTAGCGGGTTATGTCGTCAGAGTTAACTGCCAAAGTATTGTCGGACAGGCGGGGGACTTGCTGGTGGATCGACAAAAACATGGATGTTTTTGTCGAGCGTACATGGATGTATTCACCGCGTATCCGCCAGCAAGCCCCCCGCCTGTCCGCTCCCTGAGCTGGAATGTAATGAGTACACGCACCCAATTACGTCATGCCCGTCGCCTGGTAATAAAAATCGGAAGCGCCTTGCTAACCAACGATGGCAGGGGTCTGGATGTTGCTGCTCTCGGGTTGTGGGTGGACCAGATTGCAGAGTTGGTCACTGCTGGCGTTGAAGTGGTGGTGGTGTCATCGGGCTCTGTGGCTGAAGGCATGAGCCGGCTGGGTTGGACCGTTCGCCCTGAGCAACTGCATGAGCTTCAGGCTGCAGCCGCGGTTGGTCAGATGGGGCTGGTTCAGACCTGGGAAGCCCAGTTCAAACGACATGATTTGCACACCGCACAGGTCCTGCTGACCCACGACGACCTGTCTGATCGCAAGCGCTACCTCAATGCTCGCAGCACCTTGAGGGCGCTGCTCGACTTCGGCGTAGTGCCCATCGTCAACGAAAACGATACCGTTGTCACCGACGAAATCCGCTTCGGTGACAACGATACCCTGGGTGCATTGGTCGCCAACCTGATCGAAGCTGATGGCCTGATCATCCTCACCGACCAGCTCGGCCTGTTTGACAAAGACCCTCGTAAAAATCCCGGTGCCCAACTGGTCGATGAACGCCGCGCCAACGACACCGAACTCGACGCCATGGCCGGTGGCGGTGCTGGTGTATTGGGCCGCGGCGGAATGCAAACCAAAGTCCGCGCCGCCCGCCTGGCTGCCCGATCTGGCGCATTCACCGTCATCGTCGGTGGCCGAATCGAAAAGGCCATCGCCCGCCTGCGCGACGGCGAAAGCATCGGCACCCTGTTGCTCCCCGAGCAGGGTCGAATCGCCGCCCGTAAACAGTGGCTCGCCAGCCATCTCCAGACCCGTGGCAAACTCACCCTTGATCAGGGTGCTGTTAACGTTCTCTGCCGGGGCGGTCGAAGCCTGCTGCCAGTCGGTGTGAAAAGCGTTTCCGGCCAGTTCCGTCGGGGTGAAATGGTCTCCTGCGTGGACGAAAGCGGCAAAGAAATCGCCCGTGGTTTGGTCAACTACGATGCCGACGAGGCTAGAGCCATCGCCGGTCGCTCAAGTAACCGGATAACAGAGGTTCTGGGCTACATTTCCGACGAAGAAATGATCCACCGAGACAACATGGTGATCGTGTAGGGGCTCTTCCCAATTCTGGAGGCAGGGCTGGCCACCCGCTCTGAAAACCGTGCATTGCCAGGGATGGCAATGCCGAGCCCCCATGGATGGGTTTACGGCGTGTTTTCGGAGTGGGTGGTCAGTCTTGCTTGTGCTCCGGAACCGGCAGGCAATGTAATCGGCGGGCACAAAAAAACCGGCCTGATGGGCCGGTTTCTTCATTCTCAAGTTCCGAAGAAGCGTTACGCGCTCTTCAGGGCCTTGATGCGGGCGCTCAGACGGCTCTTCTGGCGAGCAATCTTGTTCTTGGCGAACACGCCCTTGTTAACCATGCTGTCCATAATCGGCTGAGCCTTCTGGAAAGCCGCTTGTGCTTCCTCTGGCTTGCCGGCCTCAATGCTGGCCTGGACCTTCTTGATGTAAGTGCGCGCCATGGAACGCAGGCTGGCATTGTGCTTGCGGTTCTTCTCGTTCTGACGTGCGCGCTTCTTGGCTTGCGGGGTATTTGCCACCGTATAACTCCTGAGATCTGTGAAATCCGAAATTCGTGTGAAACGATTCGTAAAAATCGCGGGCGCGCCAAAACCAGCGCGTCGAAATAAATGACGCGGAACTATGCCGCCAACGCCCTAAAATGTCAAGGCTCAACGCTATTTCATCCCGGTATCTCCGGCCCCTGTGGTAAACTCGCCGCTCATCGCCTGAGAGTCCCGTGAAGGCCCTAGGGAATTACCGAAATATGGCCTGCTACATCCCGGGTGCATCCAGTAAATACTGAACCATTGTCCAGGCCAAGAATGTCGTCCGAACCTGAGCAGACAGAAGCACCAAAGGCTTTACCCAAACCGCCAGGGCTGTTGAGGTCATCTGGAGTCGTTGGCTCAATGACGATGCTGTCGCGAGTTCTCGGTTTGGTCCGGGATATGGTGATTGCGCGTTATTTTGGTGCCGGGGCCGGCGCCGACGCGTTCTTTGTCGCTTTCAAAATCCCCAACTTTCTCCGCCGCCTATTTGCCGAAGGTGCGTTCGCTCAGGCCTTCGTACCGGTGCTTTCCTCGTATCGGCAGCAGGAATCGGTCACCGAAGTCCGGCGTTTGGTCAACGCGGTTGCAGGCGTCCTTGGGTTGGTGCTGTTGGGCGTGACGGCAGTCGCCATGCTGGGGGCGCCGCTGCTGACTGCGGTATTCGCACCGGGTTTTCTGGATGACGACCTCAAGTTCGGCCTGGCCAGCGATATGCTGCGTATTACCTTCCCGTATTTGTTACTGGTCTCCTTGACGGCGTTTGCAGGCAGTATTCTCAATAGCTACGACCGCTTTGCCGTTCCCGCGTTTACGCCAGTGTTGCTCAATCTGGCGATGATCAGCGCGGCCATATTTCTCTCGCCCCTGATGGAAACGCCTGTCATCGCTTTGGCTTGGGGGGTGTTTATCGCCGGGGCGTTGCAATTGTTCTTCCAGTTGCCCTTTCTGATGCAGTTGGGGTTGATGCCGCGGCCAAGAGTGGATTACAGGCACGAAGGGGTCCGTCGAATCATGAAGTTGATGGTGCCTGCGTTGTTCGGGGTCTCCGTCAGCCAGATCAACCTGCTTCTGGACACGGTTCTCGCGTCGTTTCTGCAGACCGGCAGTGTGTCTTGGCTCTACTACTCGGATCGCCTGTCGGAGTTACCCCTGGGCGTATTCGGTATCGCCATTGCCACGGTGATTCTTCCCAGTCTGTCCCGCAAACACGCAGCGGAATCGGCGGACCAGTTCGCCGCAACTCTGGATTGGGCTGTGCGGGCGGTACTGCTTATAGGTTTGCCTGCCGCGTTGGCGCTGGCCCTGCTGGCTGAACCATTGATTGCCACGCTGTTCCACTACGGAGAAGTTACCGATCGCGACGTCACCATGGCGGCCCAAAGCCTGCGCGCATACTCCGCCGGGCTGCTGGCCTTCATGTTGATCAAGGTGCTGGCGCCGGGGTATTTCGCGCGGCAAGACACCAAGACGCCGGTCAAAATCGGCATTATCGCAATGGTGGCCAACATGGTTTTTAACCTGGCGCTGATTTTCCCACTGGCACATGCGGGGCTGGCGCTGGCAACTTCGCTCTCTGCGTGGTTGAACACGGCGCTCTTGTGGCGCGGCCTTATCCGTGAGGGCGCTTGGAAATGGCAGCCGGGGTGGACCCGCTTCCTGGTTCAGATCGGACTTGCCAATGCGGCTCTGGCTGCGGTCATCCTCTGGCTACAACCGCCGGTTGGCCAGTGGCTGACGGCCAGTGGGCTCCAGCGGGCCACGGATATGGGTATTCTCGTAGTCTCGGGCGTTGCGGTGTACTTTATTGTGTTGGCAATGACCGGGGTTCGGGTAAGACATTTTCGCCACAGGTAGGTTATAATCGCGCGTTTTCTCACCAGTGAAATCATACACCACTGGCAAACAAGGGTTCGCTTTACATGCGTCTGATCCGGGGCCTGACTAACCTGAAAAGCCTTTCGCAGCAGGACGAAGCGCCGCTCGCGAACGGGTGCGTCGCCACCATCGGGAATTTTGACGGGGTGCACCTTGGGCACCAGACCATCATCGACCAGGTTCATGAAAAAGCACTGGAGCTCGGCGTGCCTTCCGTGGTGATGGTATTTGAGCCCCAACCCCGTGAGTTCTTTCAGGGCTCTGAAGCTCCACCACGGTTGATGCCGTTCCGGCAGAAATTCGAATCGCTGCTGGCGTCTGGCATCGATTTCGTACTGTGCCTGCGTTTTAACGAGCGGTTCCGGAGCTACTCCGGTATGGGCTTTATTGAAGACGTTTTGATGGATGGCCTGGGTGTTCGCCATCTTGTGGTAGGGGACGACTTTCGTTTCGGTTGCGACAGGGCCGGCGATTTTTCGCTGCTGCGGGAAGTGGGTGAGCAACGCGGCTTCACGGTGGAGAACACCCGTACAGTGACGGTGCATGGCGAGCGTGTCAGCAGCACCCGAATTCGAGGTGTGCTTTCGGAGAACCGGATCAACGACGCCGAGGATTTATTGGGGCACCCTTATCGCATTCGAGGGCGAATCGTTTATGGCCGCCAGTTGGGGCGGCAGATTGGCGCACCAACGGCGAACATTCTGTTGCCTCATATGCCTGCGCTGAAAGGGGTCTACGTGGTAAGCGCGACCCTCGAGAATGGCCGTGTTCTGGACGGTGTAGCCAACATCGGTCTGCGCCCAACAGTAGACGGTAAGCAGCCGTCCCTGGAAGTGCACCTGTTTGACTTTGCTGGCACACTTTACGGCCAGCGTCTTGATGTGGTTTTCCGCCATGCCCTGCGGGACGAAGTGAAATTCGACTCGGTGGAGGACCTCAAGGAGCAGATTGCCCGTGACTTTGACGATGCGCGGGCGTGGATTGCAGGCCATGGCTCCTTAGCCACCGGACATTGACCGACATTTAACAACCTGAGCTACGCACCTTTACCATGAGCGACTACAAGCACACCCTGAATCTGCCTGAAACTGCCTTTCCCATGCGCGGTAACCTGGCCAAGCGCGAGCCGGACATGCTCCAGCGCTGGCAGGATCTGGACGTATACGGCAATCTGCGCAAGCAGCGCGAGGGACGGGAAAAGTTCATCCTCCATGATGGCCCTCCCTACGCCAATGGCAGCATTCATATCGGTCATGCGGTCAATAAAATCCTCAAGGATATGATCGTCAAATCCCGCAGCTTCATGGGTTTCGACGCGCCTTATGTGCCGGGATGGGACTGCCATGGCTTACCGATTGAACACAAGGTGGAGCAGGAGATTGGCAAGGCGGGTGTGAAGGTGGATTACAAGACCTTCCGTCAGGCGTGTCGTGATTACGCGACCAAGCAGATTGCTGGCCAGAAGGCTGATTTCATTCGTCTTGGAGTGATGGGTGAATGGGAAAAGCCTTACCTGACCATGGATCCGAAGGTCGAGGCGGGCATCGTGCGTGCGTTGGGCAAAATAGTTGCCAAAGGCCACCTCGTGCGCGGGTTCAAACCGGTGTATTGGAGCGTGGTCGGTCAGTCTGCGCTGGCGGAAGCCGAAGTTGAATACCAGGACAAGACGTCGGTGCAGATCGATGTGCGATTCACGGTCGTCGATCAGGCGCGGGTGCTCGACCTGTTTGGCACCGACAAAGGTGCGGGTGATGTGTCGGTTGTTATCTGGACCACCACGCCCTGGACCATTCCGGCAAACCAGGCGGTTTCGCTGCACGCCGAGCTGGAATACGCTCTGGTACAGACCGATACCGGACACGGACCGGAGCGGATGATCCTCGCAGCGGACATGGTGGATGGCATCATGTCGCGTTGGGGTGTTGAGAACTATGAGGTGCTGGCGACTGTACCGGGCGCCACGCTGGAAAAGCTGGATCTGCATCATCCGGTGTATGACAAGCAGGTGCCACTGATTCTGGGCGACCACGTGTCAACCGATGCTGGTACCGGCGCCGTCCATACGGCCCCGGATCACGGGATGGAAGACTTTGAAGTGGGCAAGGCCTACGGCATTGATACCATCAGCCTGGTCAAGGCCGATGGAACCTATGCCCAGGCCGCCGGTGAGTTTGCCGGGGTGCATGTGTACAAGGCGGACGACCCCGTGTGTTCCGCTTTGGAGCGTGAGGGCAAGCTGGTTCGGGCAGAGAAGTTCAGCCATAGCTACCCCCACTGCTGGCGTACCAAGACACCGCTTATCTACCGCGCTACCCCCCAGTGGTTTATCAGCATGGACAAGGAAAGCCTCCGTGACGACGCACTGGAAGCCATCAAGGGCGTGCGCTGGGTGCCTGCCTGGGGCCAGAACCGCATCGAGGCCATGTTCAGGCAGTCCCCGGACTGGTGTATCTCACGACAGCGCACATGGGGTGTGCCGATCACACTGTTTATCCACAAAGAAACACAGGAACTGCATCCGGATACCCAGAATCTGATTGAGGCGGCAGCGAAGGAAATCGAAAAGGGCGGTATTGACGCCTGGTACGACATGGATACCACCGAGCTGCTGGGCGGTGATGCCGACCAGTATGAAAAGGTGATGGATACCCTGGACGTCTGGTTTGATTCCGGAGTAACCCACGAATCCGTGCTGCGTCCTCGCACCGAACTGGGTCAGTTTCCGGCGGATATGTACCTGGAAGGCTCTGACCAGCATCGTGGCTGGTTCCAGTCGTCCCTGAAAACCTCCATCGCGATGAACGGCGTGGCACCGTATAAGCAGGTGCTGACCCATGGCTTCACCGTCGATGGTAAGGGCCGCAAGATGTCCAAGTCCCTGGGCAACGTAATTGCGCCCCAGGAAGTGATGAACGAGCTGGGTGCCGATATCCTGCGTCTCTGGGTGTCCGCCACCGACTACAGCGGTGAAATGACGGTCTCCAAGGACATTCTCAAGCAGACCGCGGACGGTTACCGTCGTATCCGGAATACCGCCCGCTTCCTGCTCAGCAACCTCACCGGTTTCGATCCTGAGCAGCACGCCGTAGCACCGGAGGATATGATAGCCCTGGACCGCTGGATGGTCGACAAGGCCCTGCAGTTGCAGAAGGAACTGCATGAGGATTACCAGAATTACGCGTTCCTGCGTATCTACCAGAAGGTGTACAACTTCTGCGAGGCCACGCTGGGCGGGTTCTATCTGGATATTATCAAGGATCGGCAATACACCACCCAGGCTGACAGCCGCGAGCGTCGCTCCTGCCAGACAGCCCTGTTCCATGTGGCCGAAGCCTTGGTGCGTTGGATTGCGCCGATTTTGAGCTTCACTGCTGATGAGATCTGGCAGCACCTGCCTGGTAAGCGTGGCGATACTGTGTTCTACGAAACCTGGTATGAAGGCCTGACGGCGCTGCCAGACAACGCCGAACTGGGCCGTGACTACTGGAGCCGCATTTTCAGCGTTAAAGAAGCGGTAAATAAGTGCCTGGAGGAGGTTCGTGGCCGGGGAGAGATAAAGGGTTCCCTGAGTGCGGAAGTAACGCTTTATTGCGAAGGCGACCTTGCCAAGGATCTGCAGTACCTTGGTGAAGAGTTGCGCTTTGTGCTGATTACCTCTGAAGCCACCGTAGCACCGATCTCTGATGCCAATGGGGCGGAATCGACATCCCACGAGGGGTTACTGGTGAAAGTAAACCCGGCCGGACACGCCAAGTGTGAGCGCTGCTGGCATCATCGGGCCGATGTCGGTCAGAGCGAACAGTACAGCGATCTGTGTGGTCGTTGTGTGACCAACGTAGAAGGGCAGGGCGAGTCCCGCTCGTTTGCCTGATGGAAGCCGCCTTGTGGAAAGCGTAATGAACAATACGGAAGAAACCGGCTCCAAGCTCCGCTGGCTTTGGCTGGCGGTGCTCGTTATCGTGCTGGACCTTGGGAGCAAGGCCCTGGCGACGGCCATGCTGACCTATGGCAATCCGGTACCGGTAATGCCATTGTTCAATCTGACCTTGCTGCACAACACCGGCGCGGCGTTTAGCTTTCTGGCCGGCGCCGCCGGCTGGCAACGCTGGTTTTTTGTGTCCCTGGCGCTGGTGGTCAGCGTGGTGCTGGTTGTATGGCTGAAATCCCTGCGGCGTCATGAAACCTGGTCGGCGATTGCCATCGTATTAATCCTCGGTGGGGCGCTGGGTAACGTTTACGACCGTGTTGTTCATGGCTACGTGGTCGACTTCCTGCATTTTTACTGGAACGACTACCATTTCCCTGCCTTTAACATCGCCGATACGGCCATCACCATTGGTGCCGGCATGATGATTCTGGATATTTTCCGCAAGCCCCGGGAACCGGATGCGGACAACAGGAGCGACAATCGCTGATGAAAGAACTTCCCGTAGATCAGGGCACACGCGTTACGCTTCATTTTGCGTTGAAGTTCAGTGACGGTGAGGTCATTGATTCCACTTTCGAGAAAGAGCCGGCAACGCTGGAAATTGGTGACGAGAACCTGCCAGAAAATTTTGAAGCCTACCTGATGGGTATGACGGCGGGCGACCGAAATAGCTTCGAAGTACCTCCTGAAAAGGCCTTTGGGCAGCATAATCCGAGTAACGTGCAAACGTTCAAGCGGAGTGAGTTCAGCGCGGACATGGTGCTTGAAAAGGGGGTTATGATCTCGTTCGCGGACGCGCGTCAGAGTGAGTTGCCGGGCGTCGTTAGCCGTGTGGAAGGGGATCAGGTTGAGGTAGACTTTAATCACCCTCTGGCGGGGCGTACACTGACATTCGAAGTGGAAATTATTGATGTGGAGCCTGTTGGCCGGGCCCATTAACCGCATTTCGGTCTTCCCACAGGCTTCCGCAAACTTGTTTGATATCTCAGGGCAATTCTATGCAAATCCGACTCGCTAATCCTCGTGGCTTCTGTGCCGGTGTTGACCGCGCTATCGAAATAGTGAACCGTGCCCTGGATGTTTTTGGTGCGCCCATCTACGTGCGCCATGAAGTGGTGCATAACAAGTTCGTGGTGGACAACCTGCGCAATCGCGGCGCCATCTTTGTGGACGAGCTGGAAGAGGTGCCGGACGATAAACTGGTGATCTTCAGCGCCCACGGTGTGTCCCAGGCGGTGCAAAATGAAGCCGCGCGCCGGGGGTTGAAGGTGTTCGACGCAACCTGTCCGCTGGTGACCAAGGTTCACCTCGAAGTGATGAAGTACAGCCGCGATGGGCGCGAATGTATCCTCATTGGCCATCATGGCCACCCGGAAGTGGAAGGGACCATGGGACAGTACGACCATGGTAATGGCGGTGATATCTATCTGGTTGAAGACGAGAAAGACGTTGCTGAGTTGTCGGTAAAAGATCCGTCCAAGCTGTCCTATGTTACTCAAACCACGCTTTCCATGGACGATACTGCCCGAGTTATCGACGCTTTACGAGAAAAGTTTCCAGAAATCCAGGGCCCTCGCAAGAACGATATCTGCTACGCCACGCAGAACCGTCAGGATGCTGTGAAGCAGTTGGCCGGTGACTGTGACCTGATGCTGGTAGTGGGGTCGCCGAACAGCTCCAACTCCAATCGTTTGCGGGAGTTGGCGGAGCGCATGGGAACGCCTGCGTATCTGATAGACGAAGCGTCACAGATTGACCCGCAATGGTTGGAAGAAAAGACTTCGATCGGCGTAACGGCTGGCGCATCGGCACCGGAGGTGTTAGTGAATGATGTTATCGCCAGGTTAAGGGATCTCGGCGGTAATGTGCCCGAGGAAGTCTCGGGGCGTGAGGAAAGTATTGTTTTCTCGATGCCTAAAGAATTGCGAATCGATGCCATCGAAGTCTGATTGTGATGGCATCGTTCGTGTCGTATTCGTTTACCAGCACCCTGCTGCCTGGTCTGCGCCGCGATTGCCCTGCTCATCCAGCGTAAGAGTTCCACAATCATCGTTTGTCTGAGGTCCGGTTGGAACTGCCTGTAAGGTAAACGCATTCCGGGCTACGTTCCCCACAAAGCTGATATCGTAGAACGCGTCTCCGTTCTGCGGCGACTGATCGAATGGCAAAATAGGATTATTACCCCCATCGCGATAATCAAAACCGTTGGAGTATCGACGCTCCATCCATTGGGTGAGTTCTAGCAGGTCCGCCTGCGCAGTTGTTCGTCGGGTTTGCTCCATCTGGCTCTGATAAAGAGGAAGTGCTATTGCTGCGATGATGGCAATGATCGCGACCGCAATCATCATCTCGATCAACGTAAAACCTGAGTTCGAGTGAGTCTTCAAAATCGTTATCCCTCTTAGTTTACTAGTGGTCGCTATTCCCGCCTGGTCAGTTCAGGACTTCTACTTTTTGTACCAGACGAGCACCAGTTTGTTGATCTGTGACGCCTCCGAGCTCCAGTTTGAGACGATCACCCTCTACGAGCCTCTGGACGACTTGTTCCCGGGACCATGAGGCACCGTTGAAGGTAATGACACGTTCCAGCACGAACGAATTATCATCAACAATCAGTATGAAAGAGTCGGGATGGACAGAATTCACCGTTCCCTCAAAAGACACGGTTCTGAGGGATATAGGATTGCCGTCGACAACCGCATCATCCGCTTGAGCGGATGATGCCAGAAATCCACTTGAAATAGCTGTAAGAGCGAATACGGCGATGACAAGAGCTCTGTGTAATTGAAACGGTAGTAAGCGAGTAATCATAGTATTTTCCTGCTACTCAAATAAAAAATAGAAACACTACTCTAGGGGGGGAGGCAGCTTCTTAACGAAGCTGCTCCCAAGTCTGTCGTCCAATGCTTGAGTCCAGAGATCGGGCGCAGAGTCCGTCTTCGCAGGGGTCACCCGGTGAGAGCTTGTCTGGATCCAGACCAGGTATCACCACTTCCGCATCGCCATCTCCGGTTGCAATTGTGCGGTTTTCTCCTCCGTAACCGACCTGAATACCGCTTGGGGCATAGCCGCCCACGATATCACCCGTGTTGAAAGTGCTATCGCTGTTCAGGTCGAAGACGGGAGTCTCGGATGGAACGCCGGTTGTTAACTTCAGATCCATAATAAATCCGGTACGTCCACTTCCACAGGGGTCATCGTCAGGGATGACGGTTGTGAATCGAACCCGGTCCGGGTTAACCCCAAACGGGAAGGTAGCACGGCTGATAACGCGCTCCCCCTGCTTGTTCGAGTTATAGACAAGGTCCAGATACCATCCGTCCTGATCTGTTAACTGGTTGCTGGAGGTCTCTCGTACTGTATAGCTGTTAGTGCCGTTACCAGATTCTCTGTTGACAACAACATCCTCCTGCTTAGTGATCGTCTGTTGCACCAGGTCAGTTCGCTCCAGCCCAGATGCATTCAGATTGTCTTTTATGGCGTAAAGCGTCTGGACGTCGTAGTCGCCCTCATCACCATTTCGCAGGAAGCTACCAGTACCAAATGCTACTACGAGTTCGTCATTATTGTTGGGGTTGAGTGCTACCCGGGGCGCAACCGTAATCGGCTGACTGAAGCCCGCAGGACTCTCAGCGGTGAACACTTTGGTAGCGTTCCAGCCGTTAATGTTCCCCGTCAGGTCGAATCGCCAAAGGTTACCTAACAGATCGCCCCCATAGGCATAGCGGGTAATCGCATCCGTTTCCGGAAAACTGGTGATCGTTGCAGAGGCGAGGCCATTAGCATTTGCAGCATTACCGACACCGGTTTGTAGTTCTTTAATGAGATTGCCGGTTTCCATATCAACAACAAACAGGCTGGACTGATCGCTGGCGCCATTGTAGCCGTTGCCAAAAATGGCGACCCAGGTCCCGTTGGTGAGCCGGGATATCTGCGGATCAGTGACGCCGTACCCGAGGTTGGCGTGTTGGAATTCCCAAAGTACGTCGTCTGCTGGTGAAAACGATCCCGGTTCTGTAATGTCAAGAGCAAATACGGTTCTTCCACCTTTACCCATGGTTCCGAGAAGAATCGTGCGCCACTCTTTGTCACCGTCTCCGTCTTTATCAATGTAGGCATCCTGCACTCGGGGAGTGCCATCCATGAAATATCGATGAGTGTAATTGGGCTGCATCAACTCTGAGATGCGGGCGTAGGTGTTTGAGCCCGAGGGGAGCAGCAACTCTGATGGGATATACCCAAAGAGCTCTTTACCGGTTTCGCCATCAAAGGCATGTAGTATACCGTCGTTGGCAGGTACATAAAGAGCATCGATCCGAGTCTGATACGAAGAGTCTGAGCGGAACGCCCCATAGTCGGAACCTTCGTCACCGCCAAGGCGCGCAAAGCCGTAGTTGGTCTTGCCAACAAACTGCGGGTTGGCGTTGATAACGTCACCCAGGGGCCTGACAACTGTGTTGCCCCCAGCGTCCTGTCCTTCACGATTTCTCAACGTTGCGTGCGCGTCTTTGTCGCCATGAAGCCAGGCAAGCCGGTTACGGCCGAGGTCATCCTGCGTGGCATTGAGCGTGGGGTCGGCGTTCAGCGCATCACGTTGGGCGGCTGAAAGGTTGGACAGTGAACCCGCTGATGAAAACTCCAGTTCAACACCGCTGCTTCCGTTATGGGTAATCAGTTTTCGGTCTGTCGGAAGCGTTTGTCGCAGAATTTCTTCGGCGTCCCAGAGCTCTTTGCCTTGGTCGAAGCTAAACCCTGACAAAGTGCCGGACCAGTCTTCACTGCGGAAGCCAGCAAAGAATCCCAAGGAGTCGGCCCGTAACACTGCGGAACTGACAGCAGCCGAAGAAGCAGATGTCTGGGACCGGGCGATTACGTCGCCAAGGAAGCTCTTGATCTCGTCGGCGAATTCTTTCGGGTTCTGTGCGCTGGCATAACCTCCTCGACCATTGATCGCCGCATGGAGAAGGTCATCAATGTTGGCAGGGCTTCGGTTTGAACCAGGTTCGGGCCAATTGATGGTGATGTTATTGTCTGGGTCAAGTGCAGCAAGTGCGTCGGCTTCTTTAATGGCACCGGTTACCCCCAAGCCAATCGTGAAGGTTGTCATGTGCTGCCAGAAAGCCGGGTCAGTTGATGTGACTGGGACTTTGTTACCGAGGTCTGTTCGCAGGTCGTTTTTCCAATATTCCATGGCTACATCGGCCAGAGTGTTGGAGTGTCCATCGGTAAAGGGCGACACGGCCGTATAGTTGAAATCGGAGCCATCGGGATCTGGGTTGGTGTAGGACGGTCCCGGCGTATTGTCGACATTTCCGACAGAGGGGCTGCTTCCGTTCCAGATACCATCGGTCATGATAAGGGAGAAACTTTGGCGGCATTCAATATGTGCGGTACTGTCATTGGTGCCAGGAATTTCTCCCCATGGGCCCCGATTGTCAGTACGGGAATAGTACTTGCCGACATCTTTAAGGGCCGTTCTCAACGGCGTGCCGCCATTAACGTTTTTGTTGTGCAGCCAGGTCAGAAATTGCTCACGGCGAGCTTCGGTGTATGGTCGAACGCCACTGACCAGGGTGTCGGTGTTGTTTTCGCCGTCGATGGTATTGTTGTTGACGTTAATGGCGCCATAGCCAACCCGAATATTGTCTGGAAGGTCAAAGAAGGCTTCCGTAATGCCGGATTTGGCCGCCAAGGTCCGCGTGCTGTAATAGGAAAACCAGTTTGCATAATTTTGTTTGATGTCGGCGGAGGCACTGTTCAACAAAACGGGGGTATAACAGTCGTCTTGTCGGGGATTGCTATCGCAGCTCGTGGACGAGTTGAACTGCATGTAAAAGCCTTCCTCAATGCTACCGATGCTGTCGAAGCGAATATATTCACTCAGATCATCTGCACCATCGGACTGATCAAATCCGTTTACCCAGGCATTGGTGTAACTCGAATTCGGATAACGAGAGCTACCATCCGGTTTGAAGGGTGGCTGGTAGGTTATCGTCGGGTCGTAATAGACTTTGTTTACCCGACTGGAGTAGTAGTATCGATTGCCACTATTACCACTAAGATTGTCTGGCATGTAACGCCACGCCATGGATCCGGAATCGTCATAGACAAACACCAGGTTTGAATCGACAGATTCCTTCAGGAACAGTGGTACCTGAGCCAAGTTGACCTGTGCCATGGCGGATTGCATGGTGCAGATTGAGAACACAAGGCTGGCGCTGAAAATGCCCAGCTTTGAGTAACTTGAGCGCTTGTGCGATGCTGTCTTGAACGTTTTCATGGCAAACTCTCCAGTTGGAGTCAGCAATTCATTGTGATGTTTGTCTGGCGACGGTTTTTAACACACGCCGTCATTTACTCTGGTGGTAACAAAACCGTAGATTGGAGTACTGTGACTGCTTCATCGCTTCCCCCTTGGGCTCGAGACGTTGCCAGGTAGCGCTCGAAGCAGGGCTGTCCGGGTTCGATCGGGCAAACATCCGCAAGACGCGCGAGATGGTAGGCAGGTTGTGCGCTTACATCCGGGCCGGCGACCCCGGTGCCAGATCGGGCAGGGTTATTGCCATCCCAGTCCCACGGGCTGTCGAGCATTGCCTCGCTAAAGGCCGTCACACGGGTACCTGGGGTGTTCAGAATATCGTTTTCACTCTGTCGTAACGCAGCTTCTGAAGCTTGAAACGAAATCGCACTGTCGTGGGCGTTGCTCGCCATGCGTTCCTGCATTACGGATCCCTGCATGCCACCGATAGCCAGCAGTGAAATGAGCAGCAACATGACAAGCGCCACGATCAAAGTCGCCCCGCGTTGGCGTTTAATAAAAGGGGTAGCTCCTGGCATAGTCGGCTTCACTCGATTCCGGGTCGCTTTCATCACATTCTTCCCCTGAGTGCAGTGGTGCTGACGGAGATAAGCCGAACACGTCGGTCTCCATTGTTTGCCTGGGAGACTTCACTGCCAAGCATATCGAAATTGCGATTATTTTCTTCGTCCAGAACTTCGTCCTGGCTGCGGGTCATGACCGAGAACCGGACGCTCACGATGGTTCTCCAGTCCGCCACCTCGTCGGCAGGGACATAGTCATCCGCAGCGTTGGTTCCAACGGTATCTTCGCCGTAGAGGATTTGCAGTGTTTCAACGCCAGAGACCAGTTCCTGGGGGTTCTGGAGTGGTGTCATCATGCGCCGGAACAAGGCGGGTTCGCCGTTGGTGCCCTGGCCAATGTAATAGGCCATGGACGTAAACTGATAGACTCGGGTTTGAGGGTCGTAATTAAGATTGAAGTTGTTGCCGTTATTGCCCGGATTGACGTTGCCGCCGGCCATCGTAATGGAGCTGGCATTGGCATTGTTGCTCTTCTGAAACATTTCGCCTTCGGAGCAATCGCCACGGGTAGCAAGAATGACAGATCCAGCGTCCACTCCCGAGCTGGCGTTAAGATTGATGCTGTTCCCATTCTGGGGGTTAGCCGGGTTTAAAGGCACTCCAAGAGAGGTCAGGGCGTTGACGATAACGACATCGGAGTTGGTGATCACCGAACCCGCAAGATCAGCGGGCAAGTTCGTGCCAGTGGTTCCGGAGGCCCAGTTATCGGCGCCGGGCGTTGCCATGGCGTTTGCCAGCGCGACGCTGTCTCCTGGGCCGGTTCCGGTGTACTCCCAGCCCTGGAGTGCCTGATCCAGTGGCACTACCAGACCGCCATTCAGACGGTTGTCGACAACCTGGTCAAGCGGGCGGGCCATTTCAGCGAGGCAGCCGAAACTGCCCGCGGAACGGAAATCCGGTGTCAGGACGGCAGAAACAAACCGGGTACTTTCCTGCGCATGGGCGAGGCCCTGAGTTTGACGGTAGGTTTCGTTGCCACTCAGATAGATCTGGATTACTCCAAGCGTAAGAATGAGGCCAAGGGCGGTTGCAATCAGCAACTCAACCAACGACAGGCCTGATTGGCGGGCCATAGGACGAGTGGCGGCGGCAGAGGGAGCGCGGAACTTTGACATGATCAAATCTGAGTCCTCACTACTACGGGGTTCATGGCCTGGTCGTTCTGGTCCCAGTCTATGGTGACTGTAACCACGTTGGTTAAGGGGTCCACCGTAACGGTACGCTCAGCCTCTGGAAGAAGGCAGGCGAGGCTGTTTTCCCAGGCGGCTATATCATTGGCTGCAACGTTGGCATTTGCCGGTACGAAAGACGTGTTGCAATCACCACCATCGGCGCCCTGCGCGTCGTCCTGGGCCAGGGCATAGGCGACGAGATTGTCGGAATTCGCACGAATTCGGTCCAGCAGGTCTTCCGCGAGCAGAACCGCCTGGCTCCGGCTCTGGGATTGGGAGTTCATTTGCAGGGAAACGACCTGTGTAGAGGCAACGCCCAGTATGCCGATGGCAAGAACCAGGACTGTAATGAGGATCTCAATCATGCCAAGACCGGACTGGTGTGCCAGGGAGGCTGGGCAAGCGCGTTGCTTCGCGGTCAGGGTTGTTGCTGGCATCACGGGCATACTCCGTCATCTACTTCGGTTCGTCCGACCGGGCTCACACGGACCTCTCGGAAGGAAATGTCTCCACTGGCACAGCCCACGGGGGCGATGGTAAAAGATCGAGCGTTTTGTGGAACTAGAAATCCGCGCCGGTCAAACACCAGATCGCCTACGTCTTCAGTAAAGGCAAGGTTTCCAGGTGACTCGAACCCGCGAATCTGGTCGTTGGCGCAGTCCCCGGTTTCATCACCTTCGTGCACACACCAACCACTCTCCAGACCACCATCGGTACTGAACGTGACGTTTGTGCCGCGTTTGATGGCTTCTGTTCTTGCCAGTTTAATGGATGACACCAGCAAGTTCGTGCCGGTTGTCAGCCGGTTGCTTTCTATCAGCCTGCCAAAGCCGGGGACAGCGACGGTCGCAGTGATCGCGAGAATGACCATCGTGACGAGTAGTTCTATGAGCGTGAAACCTGCGGTTTTCTTCAACATGCCAAAGTCCGTTGGTAAGCCTCAGGTTAGTAAAGCAAAGGCGCCATAGATATTCATTGCCTATTCGATAAACGGTCGAACATCTGGTACGGGCGGTATCCGCGTGCTGAAGATGAGGCTTGGGTCACACTTTTAGGTCGATTGTCGGCCCGTTTTTCACGGGCCGGGGCAGGTGACGGTTGTTCCCCATGGAAGTCTGATACTCCCATCCCCGTCTTCGTCGTGGAGTGTCCGAATGCGTCCGCCGATATTGAGGGCCAGGTAACTCATGTTAAATCCGCCGTTGGTTGAGGTGGAACACGCGACAAGACTTCCCATGGTGCCGTGACTCATACCTTTGGCAGATAACTGGAAGTAGCCTCTTCCGGCTGTTCGGGAATAGAGGCTGGATTGGCCTCGCGTAAGCGTGAACACTCGATGGACTTTTCCGGCATCCGGGCGTTTGTCGTTGTCTCGGTCTGGAAAGACAGAGACAGGGTTATTCCAGTTATCGATACATCTCTGCGCCGGAGACAGTGGGCAGACGGTGGTTAGGGTTTTCTGGTGAACGGCGTACGAGCGAGCGACGGCAAACATCCGGCGAGTGTCGTTAATCAGATCGTTGTGGCGTGTTGAGGAAATAAGCTGAGTCCAGGAGGTGCTGGCTATCCCGGCGAGCATTGCAACCAGTGCGAGTGTGAGAATAAGTTCAACCAGGGTGAAACCCCTGGTTCTGGCGGCGTTTTGCATAGTCAACATCCATGTTGGTGGTTTGGTCTGGGCGCTTCTTTACATCCTGTAGAAAAGCAATATGAATCTTACCTCAATTCAATGAACGGTGGTTGCCGGCGAGAGAGTTCTGAGATGCCGTTCACTCCATTCCCAGCTTTTTCAGGCGATACCGAAGCGCTCGAAAACTGATGCCCAAACGCTTCGCTGCCGCTGTTTTGTTCCATCGGGTGGCTTCCAGGGCCTTCTCGATGGCTTGTCTTTCTATGCTTTCAAGATAGTTCTCCAGGTCAATCTCGCCATCGGGTACAGGGACATCCTCGCCATCTTCGGCCTCGCCTTCCGCAATCACCTGGGTTGGGGACGACGCCTTTTGTACGCCATTTCCAAGATGCAGATCCCCGACATCTATCTGGTCGGCATCGCAAAGTGTAAAAGCACGCTCCAGAACATTCTCGAGCTCCCTTACGTTACCCGGAAAATCGTACTGTTTGAGCCGATCGATGGCGCCTGGGGTTAACGAGGCGGGATCGCATTCATACTCGTTACTTATTCGTTCGAGAATGTGTCGGGCGAGCAAGGGTATGTCGTCGGGGCGTTCGCGTAACGGTGGAACTGCCAGTTCGATGACATTGATCCGGTAGAAGAGGTCTTGTCGGAACGTACCCTCCTGAACCAGCTCCGGAAGGTTTTTGTGGGTCGCACTGAGCACCCGGATATCCACCGGAACCTCTTTGGTATCGCCAACCGGACGGACAGCCTTCTCTTGAATTGCTCTCAGTAGCTTTACCTGCATGGCCAGCGGCAGGTCAGCGACTTCGTCCAGGAACAAAGTGCCGCCATTGGCGGAGCGGAACAGCCCGTCTTTGTTTTCGACGGCCCCGGTAAAACTTCCCTTTTTATGTCCAAAAAATTCACTTTCCATCAACTCCGAGGGGATGGCGCCGCAGTTGACCGCTATAAAGGGACCGTTTCGACGAGGGCCCTGCAAGTGAATCATCCTTGCGACCAGTTCTTTACCGCTACCCGATTCCCCGCTGATAAAAACAGGCGCCTGGCTTCTGGCCAGCTTCCGGGTCTGGCTCCGGAGCTTCTGAATTTCTGTTGATTTGCCGAGTAGCAGGCCTGGTTCATCGTCAGTGTCCTGGGTATTGGCTTCCGCCTCCGACAACCGGAGGGCGCTATTAACCAACTCCCGAAGCCGCGGAAGCTCAACCGGCTTGGACACAAAATCGAATGCCCCGGCCTTCAGCGACTCAATGGCCGTATCCATGTTGCCGTAGGCAGTAATGACAGCCACCGGGGTGCTAGGGGTATTGTGCTGGATCCATTGCACGAGTTCGATGCCGTTGCCATCGGGCAGGTTCATATCTGTCAGGCAGAGTTGCGGCTTGTGCTCACCCAGAAGCTTTTTCGCACAGGTGATGTCGGGGGCAGTCAGGGTTGTTATTCCCATTCGGGTCAGAGTAATTTCCAGGAGGTCCCGGATATCGGGTTCGTCGTCTACGATCAGGGCGGTATGAGTGGTCATTGGATTGTTATCGGTTCCATGTCGTTATTCAGACTACCGGGCTTCCGGATTTGTCAGATCATCCGTCCATGGTGGGCGAATGTAATACGGAAACAACAGCCGGGCTGGTTGTCCTCTACCAGGGACAGGTGAGCCTGATTAGCCTCGCACAGTTCTCGCGCCAGATAAAGGCCGAGCCCCGTCCCACTCTTGTCGGTTGTGAAAAACGGTTCAAAAACAGACACGCGGTGCTCCGGCGCAATGCCCGGGCCGAAATCCCGAACATCCACATAGGCGCGCTCACCATCGGCGGTAACGCCAGCGTACAGTTCGATGCGGCGTTCGCCCACTGACTGCTTGCTGTACCGGAGGCCATTGTCGCAGAGGTTGACCATCACCTGCTCTATCTGGCTGACATCAAAACGCGCCAGGGGCAGTTTCCGTTCGGTGCGAAGTACAATATCGTCGGATTTCTGGTCTTCATTGCTCTGGGTTTGCAGGTAATCGTCGCGGAACGCCGATAACCACTGGCCGACGTCAATTAGGTCGGTGTCGGCGGCGCGTCGTCTCGACAGGTCGAGCACATTCTCGATAATGCCGTTAACCCGGCGGGAATGCCGTTCGATGATGTCCAGCATTTTGCGATCCCCCTCATCCAGGTTGGGGGATTCGTTCATTAACTGGGACGCGTGGCTGATGGCGCCCAGCGGGTTACGAATTTCGTGGGCAATACCTGCAGTCAGTCGCCCCAGGGAGGCCAGCTTCATTTGCTGGGCCTGTTGCGTCACCCTGCTCATGTCATCGATAAATACCAGGATCTGGTCGCCGCGCTGCTGATCGAGTTGAGTGAAATTGGCCTGCACCACGGGCGAGGTCTGCGTGGCCTGGAAAGGTTCCGTTCTGCGAGCTGGGTCTTTCAGCCAGGCGTCGAGTCCCTTTCGCAGCGGTCGCGGCAGGTTTCGTCCCCGGCTGGGTAGTTTCGAGTCCTCAGTGCCGGTGCCAAACAACAATTCTTCCGCAGCAGCATTAGCCAGGCGAATGCGCGCGAACCGGTCGAGAACAAGAATCCCGGTTCTCATGCGTTGGATAATCTGGCGATTGATCTGCTCCAGTTCGGCAATGCTGCGGGCTCGGGAACTGGCAAGCGCTTCGCTTCGCAGCATGCGCCGCGATATGTATTGGAGGATAAACGCTGCGGCAAAATAAAGAATACCGAGGGAGCCGGCACGAACAATTTCATCGGCGGAGTCATCAAACACCAGTACGGACCAGGCCGAGATGCCCAGGGAGCAGATGGCGCCCAACGCCGCGTAGAAGGTGCCAATCCTGGTGGGGGTCAGGATATTACCTGCAGCCACGGAAACGATAACCAGATTCGCCAGGCCATTGGTAATGCCTGTACTGGTGAGCAGGAGCCCATGTAGTAGCAGGATGTCCATCAATATGGATACAGTGATATGGCGGCTTTTGGGCTGAAAGCCCGCCAGCATTATCAACGCGACGAAGCCATTGATGGCGAGATAGCAGACCACCCCGGCCTGGTAATAATCCATTGATCGGAAGCGGGAGTCGAAGTTTATGGGGTCCACAAACAGCAACGCCACCAGTATAACGCTGACGACAACGCGATAGTGGTTGTAGATCCGAAACAGTCGGCCCCGCTGGTTCGAGGGAGGTGCGTCGGTTATGGGTTGCTGATCAGGGGTGATTGGTTGTGCCATCGTCCAGTGGATATCCCGCGAGAATTCTGTTGTCTTGCGGGGTTATAATAGCCTTTTAATGGCAATGAGTTACAGGAGCTGCGTTATGTCCGTGCAAAAGGATGGCCAGGGGCCCGGAAAACTTCGGGTAGTGATGGCCCAACTCGATTTTCTGGTGGGCGATATCCCCGGCAATACCCAAAAGGTGATTGAAGCGACCCGACGCGCGGAGCAGGAGTATCAGGCGGATCTGGTTGTATTCCCGGAGCTGTGTCTTACCGGTTACCCACCGGAAGACCTTTTGTTAAGGCCCAGTATGGATGTTCGCGTTGCAGACGCGCTGGAAACCTTGAGCGGGGAACATCTGGGCCCTGCCATCATCGTGGGGGCTCCGATACGGGAGGGCGCTCTACTTTACAACGCTGCGGTCGCCATCGAGCAGGGAAAAATAACCGGTCGCTACTTCAAGCGGTTTCCTCCCAATTACCAGGTTTTCGACGAGAAGCGCTATTTTGCGAATGGTGTGGATACCCTGGTCATGGATATCAAAGGGGTGCCGGTGGGTATTACCATCTGCGAGGACATTTGGAGCGAAGGGCCGGTGGAAGATGCTGCCACGGCAGGCGCCAGGCTTGTCGTCAACCTCAATGCCTCACCCTACGATATTGACAAGCAGGTGCGCCGCAAGGCTCTGGTGGAACGTAAGGCCTTTGAGAATCGGGTGAGTATCGTTTACGTAAATCTGGTCGGCGGACAGGACGAATTGGTCTTTGATGGTGGCTCAGTGGTTTACGACCATTCCGGCGTACTTGCCGCGGAGGCGCCACAGTTCAGCGAAGGGCTCTATCCAGTGGACTTCATCTGTGAACATCACTGCCAGCCGATATCGCAGCCTGCCTTCGCCGAGCCGTCATTGGAGGAGAATGTCTACAAGGCCTTGGTTCTGGGAGTGAGGGACTACGTCAACAAGAATGGCTTTAAGTCCGTTGTCCTCGGCCTGTCGGGCGGTATTGATTCCGCGGTGACCCTGGCCGTTGCGGTGGATGCCCTGGGAGCTGACCGGGTACGCGCAGTGATGATGCCTTTTCGCTATACCTCGGGTATGAGTATTGAGGACGCGGAAGCCGAGGCTGTGGCCCTTGGTGTCCAGTATGACGTGTTCTCCATTGAGCCTATGTACGATGCCTTTATGGAAACACTGGCGGCTCCGTTCGAGGGCACGCAACCAGACACCACCGAGGAGAACCTGCAGGCACGGCTGCGGGGCGTCCTGCTGATGTCTCTATCCAACAAGTTCGGTTCGCTGGTTCTGACAACCGGCAACAAAAGTGAAATGGCGGTGGGCTACTCAACCCTCTACGGCGATATGGCCGGAGGGTTTGATGTGCTCAAGGATGTCCCCAAAACCCTGGTTTTTCGCCTCGCCTGGTACCGCAACAGTGTTTCGCAGGTGATTCCGGAACGGGTCATTACCCGTCCACCGTCAGCAGAATTGGCGCCGGACCAGAAAGACGAGGACAGCCTGCCGGGATACGACATTCTCGATCAGATCCTCAATCTCTATGTGGAGCGGGATCTCAGTGCCGATGCCATTGTGGCGCAGGGATTCGATAGGGCCGATGTCGATCGCGTGGTAAGGTTGGTGGACGTCAACGAGTATAAGCGCAGGCAGGCGCCGATTGGCGTGAGAATTACCGAGCGGGGCTTTGGTAAGGATCGGCGTTACCCGATTACTAATGGCTGGAAAAGTGGAAAGTAGATTGCCGTTGGGCTGCCTGATTGCTCGGGCAGCCTTGGCAAGCCTTATTCGTCGCCCATCAGGCCGAAGGTAACCACGCTAGACAGTGAGCGATCCTCACGTTTGAGGATGTCTGGCTGGAACTCTCCGTCCTCGTTGAAGGCCGTGCTGTCCGGGAAGTTCTGTTTCAGCATTGCCACGGCATCCGTTGCTCCCTTTTTCAGATCCATGAAGCGGAAGGTCTCGGCCAGGATAATCAGCGCCTCTTCCACGGACGGCGTTGTTGAGTAGTTTTCCACGATGTAGCGAGCCCGATTGTTTGCGGCGATGTAGGCTTCGCGGCTGATGTAGTAACGTGCCGCGTAAAGTTCCAGTTCGGCCAGGCGGTTGCGAATAGCAATCATGCGCTGGCGGGCATCAGGCGCGTATTCGCTGGAGGGGTAGCGGTTCAGCAGTTCGGAAAAGTCCCGGAACGCCTGGCGCTGTTCACCGGGGTCCCTTGCCGAAACGTCGACCGGGAAGTACCGGGCAGCCAGGCCAATATCCAGGTTATAGGACGCGAGGCCGCGCATATACAGCGCATAGTCTGCGTGATCGCTCTGCGGGTTCAGTCGAAGAAAGCGGTCTGCTGCAGAGCGGGCGCCTTCCAGGTCAAGGTTCTGGTAGCGGGCATAAATGAGGTCCAGCTGGGCCTGTTCCGCGTAGCGGCCAAACGGGTAGTAGGTTTCCAGATAGTCGAGATTCTGTTCCGCTTCATTGAAGTTGCCCGCATTCATCGCGTCGCGGGCATTTTCGTAATAGGTTTGCTCCGGCAGTACTTCTTCCTGCTTATCGTTCGATGCGCAGGCACTGATGAATAGCGCTGCGGTGGTGACTAGCAGTAATCGGACAACTGATCTCATGCCGGAATCCCGTATAATGGCAAAATTCGAAACGACGGCCATTGTAACGGGGATCCGTTCACATGTGCAGTGGCACGCGCCGTGGATTCAGAAATTCTGACTCAAACGTAACACTCATACCGGCCCCGGGGGCTCAATGTCATCTGAAAACCGTATTATCGCCAGCTTCTCTGTTCCACCGGAGCTCAGCGACCGCCGCCTGGATCAGGCTGCAGCCGAACTGATGCCGGAGCACTCGCGCTCCCGACTGCAGGGCTGGATCAAGAGCGGCGCGCTGACGGTCAATGGAAAGCCCTGTAAGCCCCGGGACAAGGTGATGCTGGGTGACCGGCTCGAACTGGATGCGGAGCCGGAGGCGCAGGTCAGCTGGGAAGCAGAATCGATAGACCTGGATATTGTGTACGAGGATGAGCACCTGTTGGTCATCAACAAGCCCGCAGGCTTGGTGGTCCACCCAGCGGCAGGCCACGCTGACGGTACCCTGGTCAATGCCTTGCTCAACCATGCCCCGGAAGTGGAGAACCTGCCCAGGGCGGGTATTGTGCACCGTCTCGACAAGGACACGTCCGGTATTATGGTGGTAGCACGTAGCCTGATTGCTCACACATCGCTGGTCGACCAGCTGCAGACCCGGACCATGGGGCGGGAGTACGAAGCCATTGTGGTTGGCACCCTCACCGGGGGAGCGACGGTGGACGCGCCGATCGGTCGCCATCCCCGTGAGCGCAAGAAGATGGCGGTTGTGCCCACGGGCAAGCCAGCGGTAACGCATTATCGCCTGGTGGAGCGCTTCGCAGCGCACACCCACGTTCGCTGCAAGCTGGAGAGTGGTCGTACCCACCAGATACGGGTGCATATGGCCCACGTGAAACATCCATTGGTGGGCGATCCTCAGTATGGTGGTCGGTTACGCTTGCCGAAAGGCACAACGGAGGAGTTGAGAGAGGTGCTTGCCAGTTTCCAGCGCCAGGCGCTCCATGCACGCCAATTGACATTGGAACACCCCCAAACCGGTGAAATACTGACCTGGGAGGTGCCATTGCCCGATGATATCGAAGGTCTGCTGGCCGCGCTTCGCAAGCACGTTAAGGAGTTGGAGAACCATGACCTCTGAACTGCCGGTGATTGTCCCCGACTGGCCAGCTCCGGCCCGGGTCCACGCCGCATGCACCACGCGGGCGGGCGGGGTCAGTCAGGCGCCGTGGCAGTCCCTGAACCTCGGCACGCATGTGGGAGATCATCCCGATGATGTGGCGAAAAATCGGTCCCTGCTTGGGCAGTGGGCTGAGCCCGGCTTGCAGTCATTCGGTTGGCTTAATCAGGTTCACGGTACCGACGTCGTTGAATTGCCGCAGTCGGGTTCGGTTACAGCGGATGCCAGTGTGACCTCCCAACCCGGGGTGGCATGTGTGGTGATGACAGCGGACTGTCTTCCGGTGCTTTTCTGCAACCCCGCCAGTGGCCAGGTGGCCGCCGCTCATGCTGGCTGGCGCGGCTTGCGTGGTGGTATTTTGGAGCGA
This sequence comes from Marinobacter sp. B-12, assembly GCF_056857915.1. Classification (NCBI taxonomy): domain Bacteria; kingdom Pseudomonadati; phylum Pseudomonadota; class Gammaproteobacteria; order Pseudomonadales; family Marinobacteraceae; genus Marinobacter; species Marinobacter sp. B-12. The sequence continues at coordinate 86,803 of NZ_JBSXOB010000043.1, forward strand.
ACGATCGAGCATCTGGGCAACCCCGCGGCCGTCCTGGCGTGGTTGGGGCCGGCCATTGGTCCTGATCAGTTTGAGGTTGGCCCTGAGGTGAGGGAGGCCTTCCTGATGAATGATTCCCAGTCGGGTGATGCGTTCATCTGCAGTCCTCGAAATCCAACGCATTATCTTGCGGATATCTATGAGCTTGCCCGGCAGAGGCTGGCAATGGCAGGTGTGCTTCAAATCTACGGTGGTGAATTCTGCACGGTAACCGATAGTGAGCGGTTTTTCTCCTATCGTCGAGACGGGCAAACCGGGAGAATGGCAAGCCTGATATTCATCTCATGATGTTCGTCAATTTTCTGACACTTTCCAGTCCGGTCTGCTTGAACTCCCACCAATCGCCCCTACATTAACTGTCAAAGCAGACGCAATGTCGCCGATGGATGTCTTTGATCGGTTAAGTGACAGAGATTTGGGGAACACGGAATTATGAGAATCGACAAACTGACCAGCAAACTCCAGACCGCACTGGCCGACGCCCAGTCCCTGGCGGTAGGCAGGGATCACAACTTTATAGAGCCCGTGCACCTGATGCAGGCGCTGATGGACCAGGAGGGCAGTTCCATCAAGCCGCTGTTGAAACAATCCGGTGCCGAGCCTTCCCGGATACGTCAGGCCGTGGCCCGTGAAATCGAAAACCTGCCGGAAGTGCAGGGCTCTGCCGGCGATGTTTCTATGTCGAACGATATGGGGCGGCTGTTCAATATTGCAGACAAGCTGGCGCAGAAACGTGGCGACCAGTTCATTTCCAGTGAATTGTTGCTGCTGGCAGCGCTTGAGGATCGGGGCAGCCTCGGGCGGGTTCTGCGGGAGCAGGGCGTCGACAAATCAGCACTGGAGCGTGCTATCGAAGAGGTTAGAGGTGGCGAGTCGGTTGACGATGCGTCCGCTGAAGAAAATCGTCAGGCGCTCTCTAAATACACCATTGATCTGACCGAACGTGCCGAGGCTGGCAAGTTGGACCCGGTGATTGGTCGCGATGATGAGATCCGTCGGACCATTCAGGTATTGCAGCGCCGTCGCAAGAATAATCCGGTGCTTATTGGTGAGCCCGGCGTGGGTAAGACCGCGATTGTAGAAGGACTTGCCCAGCGCATTGTGAATGGCGAGGTGCCAGAGGGGCTCAAGAATAAGCGTGTGCTGTCTTTGGATATGGGCTCGTTGATTGCGGGCGCCAAGTTCCGGGGTGAGTTTGAAGAGCGCCTCAAATCCGTGCTGAATGAGTTGGCCAAACAGGAAGGACAGATCATCCTGTTCATTGACGAAATTCACACCATGGTTGGTGCGGGTAAAGCGGAAGGCTCCATGGATGCCGGCAACATGCTCAAGCCCGCTTTGTCGCGCGGGGAATTGCATTGCGTGGGCGCTACCACTCTTGATGAATATCGCGAGAATATTGAAAAAGACGCCGCCCTCGAACGTCGGTTCCAGAAGGTTTTGGTTTCCGAGCCCACCGAGGAGGACACCATCGCGATCCTGCGCGGCCTGAAGGAACGCTACGAAGTTCATCACGGGGTGGAAGTCACTGACGGCGCCATCATCGCAGCGGCCAGGTTGTCTCATCGATACATCGCCGATCGCCAATTGCCCGACAAGGCCATTGATCTGGTTGACGAAGCTGCAAGCCAGATCCGCATGGAGATGGACTCCAAGCCCGAAGCGCTGGATCGCCTCGAGAGACGCCTAATCCAATTGAAAATTGAACGGGAGGCGTTGAAAAAGGAAACCGACGCGGCCTCCAAGAAGCGGCTTTCCGAACTCTCGGATGTCATCTCCGATATTGAGCGTGAGTATGCGGACCTTGAAGAGATCTGGAACACCGAAAAGGCGGCACTGCATGGCTCCCAGAAGATCAAGAGTCAACTGGAGCAGGCCCGGATAGACCTGGAAAATGCCCGCCGTGCCGGCGATCTCGGCCGCATGTCTGAGTTGCAATATGGACAGATTCCGGAGCTGGAGCGCCAATTGGATATGGCGAGCCAGGCGGAAATGATGGAGATGAAGCTGCTGCGAAACCGCGTGACCGACGAGGAAATCGCCGAAGTGGTATCCAAGTGGACGGGTATTCCGGTTTCGAAAATGCTCGAAGGCGAGCGCGACAAACTGATGCGAATGGAGGAAGCCCTCCATGGACGGGTCATCGGCCAGGACGAAGCGGTTGAGGCCGTGTCCAACGCGGTTCGTCGGTCCCGTGCAGGGCTGTCAGACCCACACCGCCCGAATGGTTCTTTCCTGTTCCTGGGGCCGACAGGCGTCGGTAAAACCGAACTCTGCAAAGCTCTGGCATCGTTCCTGTTCGACACCGAGGAGGCCATGGTCCGAATCGACATGTCCGAGTTCATGGAGAAACATTCCGTCGCTCGACTGATCGGTGCGCCTCCGGGATACGTTGGCTATGAGGAGGGCGGCTACCTGACCGAGGCCGTCCGCCGCCGGCCATACTCGGTGTTGCTGTTGGATGAAGTTGAGAAGGCGCATCCGGACGTATTTAATATCCTGTTGCAGGTACTGGAGGATGGGCGCCTGACGGATGGTCAGGGCAGAACGGTGGATTTTCGCAACACCGTCATCGTGATGACCTCAAACCTGGGGTCGGACATCATTCAACAGAAAGCGGGTGAGGAAAACTACGAGGTCATGAAGAAGGATGTCATGGACGTAGTGGGTACTCACTTCAGGCCAGAGTTCATTAACCGGGTGGATGAGGTGGTGGTGTTCCATCCACTGGCTGAGAGCCAGATCCAGGGCATTGCCCGGATTCAGATTAATGCTCTGGGCAAGCGCTTGAAAGAGCAGGATATGTCGTTGCTGCTGGACGACGCTGCGATGGAGCTGCTGGCGGAAGTTGGCTACGACCCCGTGTACGGTGCTCGTCCATTGAAGCGGGCCATTCAGCGGATGATTGAGAACCCGCTGGCCCAGAGGTTGCTTCAGGGAGATTTCTTGCCCGGCGATACCATTCGCGGTTCAGTCAAAGATCACGGTCTGGAATTCGCGAAGGCGTGATGGTCTGACCCAAAAAAGCGGAGCACGATGCTCCGCTTTTTTGTTATGGATCTGAGAGCTTCGTTGGGATTAGGCTTCGGAAGCCTCACCGCAGTTTTCTTCTGCTATTGTTTCAAACCGCTGTTTCTTTTGCTCAATTTCTTCCGGAGTAAGGTATCGCAGCTCTCCTTCCTCTTCGATGCGAATCCGGCTGTTTCTCTGGATCAGTGCCAGGTTGGTTTGTGCTGTTTCGCAGTTGGCTTTCTGTTGCTTGCGGCGGGCTTCCTCAGCAGCACTTTCCTGTCGCCGTTCGCTTTCCTCGGCTTCTTGGCGTTCGAGCTCTTTTACCCGTTCTTGCGGACTCATGCGGTTGTTCCCGGAAGATTTACCTGTACGTATGTTGACGGACTCTGCCTGTTGGCCGGTTGGCTGTCGATCGCCAAAGTGCGTAACCCCGTCTTCGTCGGTCCATTTATACACGGAAGCCGCGAAAGCCATTGCTGGTGTCGCGGCTAGAAGTACTGCCAGGGTGAGGGTTTTTCTGTTCATGCCGTTGCTCATTCCGCGTTAGCCTCGTCGAAGCACCGCCGGTAACGGTACCGTCTCTATGTTAGCCTATGTTTATCATGCCATTTGTAAAGGTAACTTTCTTCGGTCTGGTTCAAATAGTTGCACAAAGTATGGCAGACCTTCGGTGAGTGTGGGCAGAGAATAGCGTTGCCGCTATTGACAGGGAGTTTAGCGCTGTCAAAATTACCGATTGCCTGAAGACTGGGGTCAATACGGCAGGCAATCCCGAGCGAGTATCCCCCGTTAATTACCACACTGTATGCCCCGCGCAGGCCGCGGACTGGTTGTTGCTTACGTGCAACCCGTTGATTGGCCGTTCTCCGCAACCCTCAGGAGGGCGGCTGGCCAGGAGACAACCTCTTATAGCTGGTGTGGCGGAGTATCCGGTTCAGCTTTCACAAGAAGCATGATGTCCGGACATCCAGGCAACCGGGACGTTTCCCGGCTCATTCACTCGTAGAAGAGGGTAGAACATCGTGGAGTTATTGTCTGGCGCCGATATGCTGATCCGGTCCTTGCAGGATGAAGGGATCGAATACATATATGGCTATCCGGGTGGGGCAGCGCTGCATATTTATGATGCGCTGTTCAGGCAGGACAAGGTTAAGCACATTCTGGTGCGTCACGAGCAGGCGGCGGTCCATATGGCCGACGGTTACGCCCGTGCAACCGGATTACCGGGTACCGTACTGGTGACCTCGGGTCCTGGCGCCACCAACACCATCACTGGCATTGCGACTGCATTTATGGATTCCATCCCAATGGTGGTCCTGTGCGGTCAGGTTGCATCTACGCTGATTGGTGAAGATGCGTTCCAGGAGACCGATATGATCGGTGTCTCCCGTCCTGTCGTGAAACACAACCTGAGCGTCCGTCATCCGGAAGAGATCCCCGAGATCGTTCGCAAAGCCTATTACATTGCTTCAACAGGGCGTCCCGGGCCGGTCGTTGTTGATATTCCGAAAGATATGACGACACCAAACGAACGCTACGAGTATGTCTTCCCCAAGAAGGTCAAGCTTCGTTCGTACAACCCGGCCATCCGTGGCCACGCTGGGCAGATCAAGAAAGCCGTCGATATGCTCATGGCGGCCAAGCGTCCCATTATCTATGCCGGGGGTGGGGTCATACTTGGCAAGGCGACGGATCAATTGACCGAGTTGGTCAGGATGCTGGGTTACCCCATTACCAACACCCTGATGGGTATTGGTTGTTATCCTGCTTCCGATACGCAACACATCGGCTGGCTGGGGATGCACGGTACCTATGAGTCCAACATGGCCATGCACCATTCGGATCTGATCCTGTGTGTGGGCGCGCGATTCGACGATCGGGTGACCAATGCGACAGAGAAGTTCTGTCCCGGTGCCCGCATTGTCCATATCGATATCGATCCGGCCTCCATCTCCAAAACCATTGATGCGGATGTTCCCATTGTTGGTCCGGTGGATGCGGTGCTGACGGAAATGATCACCCTTGTCAAAGAAAGCAAGGAGAAACCCGACGCCGACGCAATTGCCGCCTGGTGGAAACAGATCGAAGAATGGCGGGCGTTTCATGGCATGCGTTACGAAACCAGCCCGGATGTCATCAAGCCACAGGAGGTGGTGGAGGCGCTCTGGAAGCTCACTAACGGAGAAGCCTTTGTAACCTCCGATGTGGGTCAGCACCAGATGTTTGCTGCCCAGTACTACAAGTTTGATAAACCCAATCGCTGGATCAACTCCGGCGGCCTCGGCACCATGGGGTTCGGCCTGCCGGCGGCCATGGGGGTCAAGTTGAACTTCCCGGACGACGAGGTGCTTTGCATTACCGGTGAAGGCAGTATCCAGATGAACATCCAGGAGCTTTCTACCTGTAGTCAGTACGATATTCCGGTAAAGATCATCAATTTGAACAACCAGGCCCTGGGTATGGTCAAGCAGTGGCAGGACATGAACTACGAGTCGCGTCACTCCCAGTCATACATGGAGTCCCTGCCGGACTTTATCAAGCTGGCGGAAGCCTATGGTCATGTTGGTGTCCGTATCGACCGGAAGGAAGATCTGGTGCCTAAGCTCAAAGAAGTGCTGGCGATGAAAGACCGGCTGGTTTTCGTTGACATCTACGTGGATCGTTTTGAGCACGTCTACCCGATGCAGGTGGCCCGTGGTTCAATGAAGGACATGTGGCTCAGCAAGACGGAGAGGGTCTGATCATGCGTCGAATCATTTCTGTTTTGCTTGAGAACGAGCCCGGTGCACTGTCCCGTGTTGTTGGCCTGTTCTCGCAGCGCAACTACAACATTGAAACTTTGACGGTAGCGCCGACCGAAGACGAAACCCTGTCGCGGCTGACGGTAACAACCACCGGCTCGGACAAGGTCATCGAACAGATCACCAAGCAGCTCAATAAGCTGATTGAAGTGGTCAAGCTGGTGGATTTGACCGAGGGCTCCCACATTGAGCGCGAGCTGATGCTGGTTAAACTCAAGGCGACCGGGTCCCAGCGTGCCGAGATCAAACGCACGGTCGACATTTTCCGTGGCCAGATCGTGGATGTCACCAGCTCCGTCTATACCGTCCAGTTGGCCGGTGCCAGTGAGAAGCTGGACGGCTTTATTCAGGCGGTGGGTACCTCGGGTGTGCTTGAGGTCGTTCGCAGCGGGGTTTCGGGCATCGCCCGTGGTGAAAAGGTCTTAAGTCTGTAACAGGCGCTGACATCATTCTGTACAATGACGGCCTTTAAAAGGCCAATACAATATATATAGAGGTTTTCCATGCAGGTTTATTACGATAAGGATTGTGATCTTTCCATCATCCAGGGCAAGAAAGTTGCCATCATCGGCTTTGGCTCACAGGGCCACGCTCATGCGTGCAACCTGAAAGAGTCCGGTGTGGATGTAACGGTTGGTCTGCGTCCAGGTTCTTCTTCCATTGCCAAGGCGGAAGCTTATGGCCTGAAAACCAGTGACGTGCCGGCAGCAGTTGCCGCAGCGGATGTGGTCATGGTGCTGACGCCGGACGAGTTCCAGGCGCAGCTGTATAATGCCGAGATCGAGCCGAACCTGAAGCAGGGCGCCACTCTGGCATTTGCCCACGGTTTTGCGATCCATTACAACCAGATCGTGCCGCGCAAGGATCTGGACGTGATCATGATTGCCCCGAAAGCGCCGGGCCACACTGTGCGCACCGAATTTACCCGTGGCGGCGGTATCCCCGATCTGATTGCTATCTTCCAGGATGCTTCCGGCAACGCCAAGAACCTGGCGCTCTCATACGCCAGCGGTATCGGTGGCGGCCGCACCGGCATCATCGAAACCACCTTCAAGGATGAGACTGAAACCGATCTGTTTGGTGAGCAGGCTGTGCTTTGCGGTGGTACCGTTGAGTTGGTAAAGGCGGCTTTCGAAACACTTGTGGATGCCGGTTACGAGCCCGAAATGGCATACTTTGAGTGTCTGCACGAGCTGAAGTTGATTGTTGACCTGATGTACGAGGGCGGTATCGCCAACATGAACTACTCCATCTCCAACAACGCGGAGTATGGTGAGTACGTGACCGGTCCTGAGATCATCAACGAGCAATCCCGCGAAGCCATGCGCAATGCATTGAAGCGCATCCAGACCGGTGAATATGCCAAGATGTTCATTCAGGAAGGCAGCAGCAACTACCCATCCATGACGGCCCGTCGCCGCATTAATGCCGAGCATCAGATCGAGACTGTTGGTGAAAAGCTGCGCTCCATGATGCCCTGGATCTCCGCGAACAAGATCGTGGACAAAGACAAAAACTGATCCGATACTTCGGACTGGTTTGGAAAACGCGGCCCGGGTGGCCGCGTTTTTCGTATATACTCCGCCTAAATGCTTTCCGGAGTGATTGGAATGACTGATGAAAAGAAGCAGGCCGAAGCACAGGCTGAAAAGAAAGATGTCCGGGGGCGGTCAGACGCCTCTGGTCATGAGCATGACATCGAGTCCGGTGAGGTCGTCGAGGAAGAGTTAGTAGAGGGAGCGCCGGTTCGTCGCAAGGGGATATACCTGCTGCCTAATGCGCTGACAACGGCGTCCCTGTTCTCTGGCTTCTACGCGATCGTTTCCGCCGCAAATGGCGTATTCGACAATGCAGCGATTGCGATCTTCGTATCCATGATCCTGGACGGGCTTGATGGTCGGGTTGCCAGGTTGACCAACACCCAGAGTAAGTTCGGCGAGGAGTATGACAGTCTCGCGGATATGGTCGCTTTCGGTGTGGCGCCCGGGATGGTGGCGTTCTTCTGGTCGCTGAACAACCTCGGCCAGGTTGGTTGGGCGATTACCTTTATCTATGTGGCTGGTGCGGCTTTGCGGTTGGCGCGATTCAACACCCAGATCGGCTCCATGGACAAAAAGTTCTTCGTTGGACTGCCCAGTCCCGCAGCTGCGGCGTGTGTTGCTGGGTTGGTGTGGTGCTTCCACATTATGGAGCCCGCTAGTTGGCTAACCCTCATGACGATTATCGTGGTTGGCGGTTGTGGTGTACTGATGGTCAGCAACATTCTCTATAAGAGCTTCAAGGACCTGGATATGCGGGGGCGGGTGCCGTTCGCAGCAATACTCCTGGTGGTGCTGATGTTTGTGGTTGTCGCGCTTGATCCGGCAACGGTCCTGTTTAGCGGGTTCCTCCTTTATGCGTTGTCTGGGCCGGTTTTTGCGCTGTTTAGAAAATCGCGTCGCGCGGCAGGCGAATCTGCGTGACGTTGGTCTGAAAAATGAGCGTTTTGCTCGTGGTTTGAGCAGCGTTATAGGTGCTAACCGAAACAGAGTAAAAATAATTGGTTAACCTCGTTGACACATTCTCAGGGCTCTGTAGAATGCGCATCTCTTTCGAGGGGAACGCCACTGAGGCGGGCCAGAAATTGAAAGGCAACCGTTTGAATTTATTGGCAGTTTTTCGGTTTTAAATCGAAGTCAAAATAAACGGTTGACAAGGCAGCGATTCGATGTAGAATACGCCACCTTGATCGGGCAAGCCCCGAACGCTCTTTAAAAAGTTAACCAAGTAATTCGTGTGGGCGCTGGCCGAGGTATTTCGGATACGAAATATCAGGACAGTGACTCG
>NZ_JBSXOB010000044.1:0-4968 GCF_056857915.1 Marinobacter sp. B-12
TTTCTCGGACTTGATGTCTTTGGCCAGCTCTGCGGCCATGGCTTTGAGTTTTTCTTGATCCACTTGTGTACCCACGATGGTATCCTTTTGAAAAGATTACTCAGTCGTGGGCAGTTACACAATTTGGTTTACAGGCTCCAAAGCCCAGGTTTACAGTCGTGCTCACTATGGAAACGGGTGGGCGGATGACGATGGTGATTGCCAAAATACCCGCCACGAACTCTTGGTAGAGCGCTCTACCGCGCCAGTTCGATTTAAGGACGAATCCAAATGCACTGTCGTGTTTGGGCGTTGGATAAGCCCGTTCACCAATCGGGTCATTCAGGATGCGCGCCAGCTAGATGCCGATCACCTGGTCCCGCTTTCATGGAGTTGGCAAAGAGGTGCCTCGGAATGGTCCGTTGAAAAACGAGAGGCTTTTGCCAACGATCCGTCTAATGTGCTTATCGTAGAATCCTCCCTCAATCGATCAAAGTCCGATAAGGGGCCGGACGAGTGGTTGCCGCCAGAGGGCCGGTGTGGCTATACGGCGAGATTCACGAGGATCGTATTGAAATATCGACTACAGCCAAAGCCTGATGAGAGCGCCAGAATTAAAGAAATCTTGGAACAGTGTCGAGGGTAGCAATGGGGTCGACAATCAATGTCGACCCCCTATTTATGCACTGGCTTTCACTGCTTTTAATTCAGAAATGAATTGCTCTACCCGATCTGCATCCTCATTGTTGAGAATCGCGAAAACAGGACGCTTCTGGGCCCCCTCTTTCACGGTGGCGCTTGCAAATTCGTGCTCGTAATCTTTCACCTGCTTTGCGACAGTTTTCGGGATTTGCACCGTGATCGTCTCCAGATCCGGCGCGTCATCCAGGATGCCAAGAAACAAAGCCTTTTCCTTGGCTTTGGTCACCCCGATGTTCACTTGTTGCCGTGACATTCCAAGTAAACGGCCGACTTGGGACATGCCATAGCCGTCAACCAGGACAAGCGACAACGCCATGAAAACCCAATACTTGATGTATCGAAACTCTGTGGTGATCGACACAAGCTGCAATTGAGTGAACACAGGTTGTTCGGTCGGTGCCACAGCGTGCTTGAACAGATCCACAAGGACCTGATAATCCCTCTCTGCATTTGGAGCGTCTCGCTCAAACACTTCCAGAGTTGGTACGCCTTCAACTAGAACGCGGTAAGCGCGATCTTTCAGTTCCGGAGAAGGCTTTACAGCCCTTACTGCCTTGGCGAAGGATTGAGGATGAATATTCATTGACCTAACCCCGCGTATGTCTGAACAGCTGCCCGTTGTGTGTCGGATAAGGGGATAGAGCTCAGAAACTCCGTGAAGGCTTGCTCATCGGATAATTCCTGCCGTTCGGAACGCCAGGTCTTCCAAGTTGCGATGGCCTGGTCGTCATCGGTTGGCTCAAATCCGTTATCCAGTGCCAAATCGAGTGCGGCTGCGTATGCCCATTTCGGAACGATCCGGGTGCCGTCAGCCCAGGATCGGAGGTGTTTGCCTCTCAAACTGTCCCTCTCAGCACCGTAACGGACTCTGCCGATATCGAGAATGCGTTGAGCGGTGACATCGTGGCTTTCCTGTGGCCCGAAAACCGCCAAAACGTGCGCAAAGAACACGCGGCCATCCCCTACCCTCTGTTTTTTGGTTTCATCGCTCATAATTTACCGCCAAACAGCGCTTCGCCGATTTTCTCCCAGTCTTTCTTCCAGCTTCTTGGGACTTTGAAGCGCATGGCGTTGCCTTTCCCATCTTCAATTTCCAACACGCCCTTTTCGGCCACATTCACTTTCTTGGCCGAGAACGTCATTGGTTTCGGCGTCTGGGGTTCTTGCTCTTTCTTTGCAGGTTTGGACCCTGGTACTTCCCTGCCCTCTTTAAGCGCTTTTACCCTGGCGGCGTACTTCTGTTCAGCCCCGGATGAAATTTGGCCAGCTTCAAGGATTTTCTCGGCTTCGGCCGCGGCGTATTCCTGATCGAGTTTCCATAATTCAACCAGGCTGCCAAGGGTGTTCAGGTTGGTCAGCGCTTCAGCGCGAACCAGCATCTGGATTTCTTCGGGACCGTTGAAAATCTTCAGGCGTTTGCTGAGATCGGTTTTCGAGAGATCCAAGTCTTCTGCGGCCTCGCCCTGCTTTTTCCCGGACAGTTCCACATACCGTGCACAGGCTTTGATGTCTTCCCAGGGTGTCAGAGGGCGTCGATCATCGTTGTCAGACTTCTGCTTCCGAAGAATTTCTGCCTGCTCTGGGGCGGTAAGCTCCGCCGGCTCATACTCATAAACAATGGCGTCGATATATTCCCAGCCGGCTTTTTGGGCAGCTTTCCAACGGTTTTCGCCGTTGCGGATCTTGTATTGATTAGGTCCGGTCATCACTACGGTAATGGGTTGATGCTGCCCGTCCTTTTGGAGCTTGCGCGCTAGAGAATCAATGAAATTAGGATCGAACGTTTCGCGCGGTTGGTTAGGATCCGGGGTGATAGATGAGATCAATACACGGCAAAGTTCCCCAGTCGCGGCAATAACGACGGGTTTGCTAGTATCCCTGGTCTCAGTGGATTCTTTTCTGCCGCCACCCAAAGCGGCTTTGAGGCCTGCCTTTTTGCTCATGCCTTGCCCTCATCCAGGTCCTTCAGAATTTCGTCGGCCAAGTCTCGGATGTCGTTTGCAGACTCCGATCGCTTGGCATAGTCAACGATGCCCTGGCCGTAGGCGTGGGCTTTCTTGAACTCTTCAGAGCGACGAATGGTTGTCTTGAAAACTGGGTAGGGGTAGTCCTCCCCGAATAACTCCAAGGCCATCCTGGTTAAATCTTCATTGGCGCGGGTACTGGTCAACAAAACCCGGAAAAACGGAGCTCCATCGCGAAACTCTTGAATCTTGCTGAGTGATTCCACGCAGATCTCTGTTGCGCGGAAGTCTGCGGGTGCGGGCTGCAGAGGAACAATGACGTAGTCTGCCATAGCCATAACAGCGCTATTGATCTTGCTGGCTTTCCCGTCTTCTTCATCGTCCATATCGACAATGATGCCTGCGGTGTCAATCAAGATGATGTCGTTGGAACCTTCATAGGCTTTGATGTTGACCTTGATCATCGGGTCATACATTCCAACCACCGGTACTTTGGCGTTATCACCCGCCAAACTTTGCCAGTGGACACAACCACCTTCTTTCTCGGTGTCAGCGATCACCGTGGAGTACCCGCGATTCACGAATTCACAGGCCAGGTTAATAGTGGTGTTGGTCTTGCCGACGCCACCTTTTCGGTTGATTACTGCAATTTTGATGGGGCGTTTGAGCTTAGGGGCAAAGGGCTTCGCCATTGGGTAGGTCCTTCTGTTAGGTCGCCACGAGTACCGGCGAACGTGAGTAATGGCTCATCCTACCGGTTTTTTTGTCAAACTTTCAACAAAAATACTTTGACTCGAATCAAATAGCGCCATCTAATATAGAACTATATGAAAATGGAGAGTTTCGAGATGGATCTGGTGACGCGAAACGGATTGTGGTGTGTTGTATTCGAAGGCGATTTGGGCGAACAGTTTCAGAAGACTTTTGGCTCCAATGTGGTTCCCCTGCCCATCGAGTCGTCTGTTCCAAAGAGCCAGGCGCTTGAGCATCTGGAAAGACATAAAGATTCTTTGAGCATGGATTATCTGTTTCCGGCCGGAAACTCCAGGTGACGGCTATTGTTGTTCTGAAAGATAATCTAATCTTTTTGGGCTTGAAAGATGTACCAAAAGATTGACAAAGAAAGGCGATAAAGTTACGCTTTAATGGCATTCAAATTGGTTTACCGCAAAGCGAGGTAAGTTAGATGGAAAAGGTAAAAAGGGGTCAGACGGTCCGGTTGGGTCGAGTGCTGGCCAAGGTTAAGCGGGTCTATAAAAACACCCTGGTTATTGAGACACGAGGCGGTCGTCTGAGAGTGGCCAGGGAAGATGTCGATATGGCATGGGGGGCGTGAAAGTGATGGCCGAAAAATTCGTAAATCTACACCAGCGTCGGCTCGTGCTTATAGAGACGATGGGCAACCTCGATGAAGAAAAGCGCCGCCTGAAAGCGCGGATGTCGAGCGCAACAGACGAAGCAAAGCGGCGAATTGGGAATGAGATCGAAGAGCTTCAGCAACAGCGCGAAGCAGCACGGCTAGAGCTGGCAGAGATAAATCAGGCCATCAAAGCCAGTAAAGCGGTGAAGCACCGCGGAGGCGCCGATGTCTCCGTTTCGCAAGTGTTTGTTGAGCTCGCTCGAAGACATCTTGAGAAAGAAGACTTCGACTACTTGTATCAGCAGTCCCTGCAAGCCGCCAACTGCGCGAGCGATCTCTAATACCCTTCTGATTCGAGGAAAACCCTATGCCACAAGTAAATGTTATCGACCGCCCTACCCTGAAAAACGTCATTCGTCCAGCACTGGACGCGAAATTGGCCGAGCTTTCAAAAGAGCTTGGGCTGCAAATTACTTCGGGAAGTGCCACGTACGGTGATGCCACTGGCAGTTTTAAGCTGAATCTTGCGACCATCTGTGAAGACGGCGCCGTAATGACGCAAGAGCGACAGGCTTTCCTGGACCTCCATGAGCTTTATGGTCTGCCCGAGAGTGCACTGGACGCCGAGATCACTTTGTCAGGGCTTCGGCTCCGTATAGCCGGCATTCGGACCAAGGCGCCCAAAAATAACATCCTGTTGACCAGTCTCGATGGCAGTGGGAATCGTGTTGCTCCACTGAGTCTTGTAAAGGCAGCGTTGAAGCGCTCACAGGGCTGAAATGGAAGTTAGTAATGCGGGTCCGTGTTGACCCGCATTTTTTTGGGTATCCGGAATTTCTGGTTGATAAAATGCCAAAGATGTAAAGAAGAAAATCTTTCTCAGCGGATTATCTGATTGATCCTCTTCAGCCTACTCTACTGCCAATTTTCTGTTTCCACCTTCGCCTGAGTCTTCATAGCGAT